>JALCNL010000013.1 GCA_022649055.1 Megasphaera sp. | reverse complement strand
ATACGAATACGGCACTATCTTTTCTAATGAGGAGGATAGTGCCGTTACTATTTGCAGCAAACTGCATAAAAGTATATTATTTTTCAAATAATTGATAGTTTAATCCGTCTCTTTTTCAGATATAATGGCTATTGATTTGATGCGGTGAATATCTCCTACAATAAAAATAAAAGAAAATACGCCGATAGCAGCAACACAGCTGATAAAAATCATAGCACCTACAAAGGATCCGGTTGATTGAACGATAATGCCGATAACAATAGGGGTAATGATACCGGCCATATTGCCGATAAAGTTAAAGACGCCGCCTGCAACCCCTACCGAATCAGCAGAAGCAATATCACCGACAGTACTCCATACAATAGCGGCCATGCCCTGTCCAAAAAAGGCAACAGCCATAATAACAATAACGGCATCCAAGGAATCTGCGTAATTGGCCGCCATAATAGTCATAGAACAAATAAGACCGCAGATAATAGGCGTTTTTCGTGCCTTAGAAAGACTCGCTCCGTGTTTGAGCATGAAATCTGACCAAAAGCCGCCAAGAAGCACTCCGAAAAGAGCACCTATATAAGGGATGACAGCATAAAAACCAGCTTTTAACATAGGCATTTGTTTCGCGACAACCAAATAAGTCGGAAACCATGTTAAGAAGAAATACATAGTACTAGTATTAGCAAACTGTCCTAAATATACGCCGAGAAGCTGGCGATGCTTAAATAAATCAATGAGCTGTGCCCACGTGATTTTTGATGTTTTTGGTGCAGCGTCTGCCAAACCGCCGCCTTCACGAATATACGTTAATTCAGCTTCATTTACATCAGTGCATTCCTTGGGTTCGCGATATAATAGATACCAGAAGACACTGGCGATCATACCGATAATACCGGTAACATAAAAAATGTAATGCCAGGTATACGTATTTAAAATCCAAAATAGCACCGGTGTTAAAAATGCCAGTCCAATAAATTCTCCTGCTGTATATATTGCAGTTGCCATAGCGCGTTCCTGATTGGGAAACCAACTGGCAACAACACGGCTATTTGTTGGAAAGGCGGGAGCCTCAGCGGCCCCAATTGCCAGACGAATTCCGAACAAGGAGGCGAAGCTGCGGCCAAAGCCCATAGTTACAGTAAATAATGACCATAAAAAAAGTGATATCGTATAAGCGATATGGGAGCCGAAACGCTCTATAAATAATCCTCCGGGAATTTGCATAAATCCATATGCCCAGGAAAATGCTGAAAATAATAAGCCCATTGTGGCAGCACTAAAGCCTAGCTCGGTACTCATGCTTGGTGCGGCGACGGCCATGTTTGTCCGATCCAGATAGTTGATAGCTGTAAGAATAAACAAAAGCATCAGCATAAACCATCGTTTTTTAGTCCGCTTTTGCGTGTTGGATATAGGACTTTGATTTACTGATCCCATGTTAATTCCTCCTCTGATATATGCCGTTTCGCTGGGATATACATATTATGTTCAATAATTCACATATTGAAACAACGAAACATGATTACTATTTCATTGTACCCTATACAATTATTTTCAACAATATTATTTTTTGAACAGCATTGATAACATTTTTATTATTGATTGAAAATAAAATATACAAGTTATACAAGACAATATGTTACTGTATCATAATGACATGTGAATTGCAAATAAGCTGGAAATACTAGTATTTTAAGAAAGAATGTGTGACAGGTGCCGGATATTGTTTTGTTTCTTGCTATTTTTTTACGTGACAGGTATAGTAATAAGTGTAAATGAACTAGTGTGTATATCAGAGGAGGAATTTTCCATGTTACAGACGCGTAAGGTTGTTATTGTTGGGGCAGGGCATGTCGGATCTCATGTCGCATTGGCTTTAATCCAGTCGGGAGAAGCAGATGATATTGTTTTGATTGATATTGATAAGCAAAAAGCAGCAGCGCAGGCTCTAGATCTTGATGATGGAATTAGTGGTGCGTTATGTGGTAAATATGCGGATGTTCGTGCGGGAGAATACGAAGAACTCAATGATGCCGATATTTTGGTAATGGCGTTTGGCCGCAGCCGTCGGCCGGGTGAAACTCGGTTGGATATGTTTGATGATTCTATTAAAATGGCAGATGAAGTTATTTCACATCTTAAACACGTTGATTTTAAAGGTATTATGGTCAGCATTTCCAATCCGGCCGATATTATCTGTGAATATATTCGTCGTCAAATGAAATGGGAAAGTCATCGTTGTTTTTGTACGGGAACGAGTTTGGAAACATACCGTTTATTGCGGGTAATTTCTCATGCTACAGGATACAGTCGTCGTTCTATTCAGGGATTCTGCATGGGAGAACATGGCAATTCCAGTTTTATTGTGTGGTCCCGAATTTTTATTAACGGTAAATGTTTTTTGGATTTGCTTAAAGAAAAAAAAGAGTTGGCGCATATTTGCTTGGATGATTTACAGGTGCAGGTTAAACGAGCGGGTGATATTGAAATTGATGGCAAAGGATGTACAGAATTTGGTATTGCCAATGCAGCGCATATGATTATAACCGCTATTTTTCATGATCAAAAACTAGTATGGCCTTGTTCGACTGTTTTGCATGGTGAATATGGACAACAGAATGTGGCGGCGGGTATTCCTTGCGTTATTGGTAAAAATGGTATTGAAGAGATATTAGAGATACCAATTAACGAACAGGAACAACAAAACTTTAATACTTCTTGTGATATTTTACGTGGTTTTTTGGAACGAGCGGAAAATTTAAAAAAATAACAATAGCATATAATACAGAATCCACCCAAATGGAACGAAAGCTGTTCAATATAGGTGGATTTTTGTGTTTTATTGACAAACATTTGAAAACATATTACAATAAAATCAAACGATTGATTTAAAATAAAAAGCAATGGAGGAAGTTAAATAATGGATAAAGATGCAAAAAATCGTCTTATTGAAGCAGCTATGCCTTTATTTCCGGCGAAAGGCTATGCTGGTGTATCTATACGGGAAATTGCGGAGGCTGCGCATGTAAATAGCGCCGCTATTTCATATTACTTTGGTGGGAAAGAAGGGCTTTATGAGGCAGTATTAGATGTTTTGTTTTCACAAATCGACGATGCTATTCACACGATTGATGTTTTACAGGAGAAGCCGCAGGAATTTATTCGGCACTTTGCAATGATGGTGTTAAATATTCATATGCATAATCCTTATATTATGCTTTATTTATATCAGGAATTAAGCCATCCGTCTCCCTATTTGGAACAAATTATTCAAAAACATATTCGCAAAGCTTTTAACACGATACATATAGCGATATCTAAAGGTATTTCAGCCGGCATTTTTAAGAAAGATATAAATATTGAACATGCAGTTATGTCATTAGCAGGAATTATTAATTTTTATTTCTTTATGACACCTGTTAGAAAAATTGTATTAAAAAATTATGATGATAATGAAAAAGAGTATGTACAGCAAGCTATTTCTATTTTTTTAAATGGAATCAGGAGGGATTGTGATGAAAAAAAACATACCTAAAAAAATAGTTATCGGAATCTTTCTTGTATTAGTATTGATTGGGACAGCCATGTACAAGTTGTATAATCCTTCACGACAGGAAATTACAGCTACGGGAACAATTGAGGTTACGAAGGCTGATATTATGCCAAAAGTCAGCGGGTATATCAGCGGAATATCTTTTGATGTAGGCAGTTCTTTGAAACAAGGTCAAGTTGTAGTGCAGATTGATCGGCCAGATATAAAAGCACAATTGTTGAGAGATGAGGCGGCATGGGATAAAGCTAAAGCACAATTACAGGATTTGGAAAATGGTCCTCGTCCGCAGGAATTGGCAGATGCGTCCGCTAACGTTCAATCCGCACAAGCTGTATATGAAAAAACGCAAAATGATTATCAGAGATATATGGTTTTATATCAACAGGAGGCTATTTCCGTGCAGCAGCTGGATGCTTCTAAATCAGCGGCTGATGTTGCGTATCGCACACTGCAATCCGCACAGGCTAAGCTAAGCCTGCTGCAAGAGGGAAATCGAACAGAAGTAATAGCGGCACAACGGCGCGAAGTAGAAAGAACGGGCGCAATTCTTGAAGCAACCCGGACGCAGGAGGCGGATACAACTATATATTGTCCGGCAGATGGGTTGGTACTAACAAAAAATTTTGAAAATGGAGAATATGTCGGAGTGGGCTCTCCGATTGCCACTATTGGGGAAATGGGAGATTGCTGGGTAAAGATATATGTAGCTTCAGAACAGCTGGGACGTATTAAGACCGGACAAGTTGTTGCTGTCCGTGTCGATTCATTTCCCAACCGTGTTTTTCAAGGAAAAATTAAAGAAATCAGTCAAAATGCAGAATATACACCCCGCCAAAGCATTACGCAGCGGGAACGGGCAAATATGGTGTTTGCGGTTAAAGTAAAGTTGGATAATTCAGAAAACATTTTTAAACCGGGAATGCCTGCGGATGTTGTTATTGGGTGAATCGGGGGAGATGATAAAATGTATGCTGTAGAGGCGGTCGGATTGACACGGCGTTTTGGATCACTAACAGCTGTTGATCATGTTGATCTTGCAATAAAACCAGGTACTATCTATGGATTTCTTGGTTCTAACGGTTCAGGAAAATCAACAATGATACGTATGTTATGCGGGGTTTTAACTCCTGATGAAGGGAAAGGATCTATCTTGGGTCACGATATTGTGATGGAACAAGATAAAATAAGAGCTCAAATGGGATATATGTCACAAAAATTCAGCCTGTACCCGGATTTAACTGTGTATGAAAATTTATCTTTTTATGCGGGAATGTACAGCTTAAAAGGAAATGAAAAAAGGGAGCGGATAGAAGCTATGCTGGATATGGCGGACCTATCTAAGCGAAAGCGGGAATTAGCAGGGAATCTGTCAGGCGGATGGCGTCAAAGACTGGCATTAGGGTGTGCGATTCTTCATCGCCCCAAGGTTCTTTTTCTAGATGAACCTACAGGCGGTGTGGATCCCATGGCTCGGCGTCTATTTTGGGATATTGTTTGTGAATTGGCGGCTGCCGGTACAACTATCATGGTAACGACACACTTGATGGATGAAGCAGAACGCTGTGATAAAGTAGGATTTCTTTTTGATGGTAAATTAATCGTGGATGATACGATTGCAAATTTAAAAAGTACATTGCCAGGAATCCTGTTGGAAATAAAATCAGATGAACCCTTGAAATTGAAAAAAATCATAGAAAAAGATAGAAAGCCATATATAGATATGTACCCGTTCGGAGTAGCATTGCATATACTAGCAGATAGAAATCAATTAGAAGAATTTACCGTTTTTTCTCCACAAATTATCCGTCCAACATTGGAAGATGTATTTGTATATTATCTACGGAAATTTCGTGGGGAGGTATCCGGATGATTCGCTTAAAAGCATTGCTGGTCAAAGAATTTTTGCAAATGAAACGCGATAAAGCAGTTATTGCCATGATGCTTTTTTTGCCAGTGGTACAACTGCTGTTGTTTGGATTTGCTATTAATACCGATGTTAAGCATTTACCAACCATTGTGTATGATCAATGTTTGCAGCAGGATAGCCGTGACCTACTGGATTCTTTTACTGCCAGCGGCTATTTTGATATCAAAGATATTGCGGGTAATTTTAAAGAAGTGGATGACGCAGTTGATTCCGGACGAGAAAAAGTCGGTATCATTATTCCCCCTGACTTTGCCAGTAATATAAAGCATGGACGGAGCGCTGCAGTGCAGGTTATTGTAGATGCATCGGACTCTATGACTGCCTCTTCGGCCATTAATGCGGCACAAATTATTGGTCAGCTAAAGTCGCAGGAACTTGTGGGAAAAAAATATCGGCAATTAACGGGAGAAAAATATATTACACCGTATGACATACGTATCAGACCTTGGTATAATTCGGATTTTGTAACTGCATATTATATGGTTCCCGGTATTTTAGGAATTGTCCTAACCATGACAATGGTTATGATAACATCTATGGCAATTGTACGGGAACGGGAAACGGGAACGTTGGAACAGCTTTTGGTAACACCGATGAAGTCATATGAACTTATGCTGGGGAAAATTATTCCATATATTTTTGTTGGATATATTCAAGCTGCGGTGGCACTATCCGCCGGTATCCTCGTCTTCGATTTACCGGTGCGGGGAAGCTTAAGCTTATTGTTTTTATTAACAACGCCTTTTATAGTAGCCTCTTTGGCCTTAGGAATTTTGATATCAACAATAGCTAAAACACAAATGCAAGCGATGCAAATGTCCTTCTTTGTTTTACTGCCCAGCGTGCTTTTATCAGGATTTATGTTTCCGCGTGAAGCGATGCCGACTCTCTTTTATTATTTAGGGGATATACTGCCCGCTACTTTTTATATGGAAATCATGCGGGGCATTATTCTTAAAGGAATAGGCATACAATATTTATGGACACAGGCAGCCGCGCTGGGAGTATTTATTATTGGGGTATTTACGATAAGTCTTGTAAAATTTTCTAAAAAAATTACATAAATGAGCTATGCCAATGACAGGTTCCGGTGAATTTATATTTACATATTTGGTTATCGTATAAATTCGAAACGGAATTGTCGTCCCGGTGTGATGTATTTGATGAGAAAGAGTTCATTCGGTATGATTCGGGCGGCAATATTGGTTCGTTCATTGGAAGGTTGTTCCGTTGTAATAATTTGTACTTCTCCCATATAGCGCTTATAGTCTTTATTGTCTATGGTAATGTCTCCCAAACGTTTGTCGAGAATGGTTGTAGCATCTGGCTGGATACTATGACCATGTAATAAATTACGGCTTTCTTGTGCACGTACAGCGTCGCGAGAGGGATCTTGGCGAGCGGTAAAGGAGTGGGAGAGAAAATCACGAACAAAGGGATCATGACTTAATAAACGGGCTTTTAGAACCACTACATTTTTTTGTGTTTGTGTAAGAGCAGATAGTTCTTCGTCCGTAGGATGAGAATCACCAATAAAAATAGAGTCTGTGTCTAATGCGGTTAAATGACGAGCTGCTAAGCTGACGCTTATGTTCCGATGTGCCTCCAGTGTGGGCAGCCCTTCATAAAGAGGACCACGGCGTCCGCTGCTGCTGCAGCTGGGAATAAAAGCACCTACAGAAATTCCTTTTTCCCGGAGATAGTTGTTTTGACTGCAGAAATAGCGTTCACTTAGTCCTGTATAGGGCCTGGGATAAAAATTATGCAGGGCATCCATATGGGAAAAATCAGCGTTCGCGGCTTGAAGAGCGGTAAGAGTATCATGAGTAAGTGTAGAAGCATTAAGCTGAACCTGCATGATAGTACTGAATAACGCAATTTTATCAATACTAAAGCCGTAATCACAGCGAATAGTCGTAATACCTATTTTTTGTAATTCAATGGGGTCTAATTTTTTCAGGCCGAGAAGCGTACAAGCCTGGGGGGAAACATCACATACCACATCTAATTGAAGTATGTGAGCTTGCAGTAATAGGTTCCGCAATTCTTTTTTGAACAATGTTTGATTTGTTTCAGGAATGTGCAATGATGTAAAGATACGACTGATTCCATAGTTTTTTGCTTTTTTTAATAACTCCATATTTTGTTCCAGTGTGTTGTCTAACCCCGGATATAATGAAATGCCTGTTTGCATACGAACCTCCTATCTATTTTGAAGATCATCAAAGCCAATGATCCATGTGGCGATGAAACCGGTAATATACGCTGTGACTAAGCCTAATAAATAGATAGGGATATTATCTGCAGCAGCAGCTAGGGGTAAGCCGGAAATTCCCAATGTTGCCGAACCTACCATATAGGCAGCCTGAATAGCTCCGCCGCAAGCACCGCCGATACAAGCACCAATAAAAGGTTTTCCTAAAGGTAGTGTTACTCCATAAATGAGCGGTTCACCAATACCCATGAGACCCACTGGAAGGGAAGAAATAATCGTCTTTTTTAAACGATGATTTTTTGTTTTGATATATACGGCAATAGCGGCACCTACCTGACCGCCGCCAGACATGGCCAAGATGGGCAAGAGAATCGTTACCCCATAGCGAGATAACAATTCTGCATGAATAGGAGTTAATCCTTGATGAATACCAAGCATAACCATTGGTAAAAAAGTTCCGCCTAAAATAAAACCAGTTAGGGCACCCCCTCTGCCGATGGATTCTGTAGCGGCAAAGCCAATTATTTCTGAAAGATACCCCCCGATAGGCTGACAGATAAATAAGGCGATGAAAGTGGAAATAAGTACGACGATAAGGGGGGTTAGAAAGAGGTCGAACATTTCGGGGATAATTTTATGAAGGTGTTTTTCTAAAACAGAAGCAAAAAGTACGACGAGTAAGACGGCGATAATACCGCCTCTTCCCGGCACAAGAAAGCTGCCGAACACACTGATATGGGTTAAACTTGGATGGGTGATAATGGCGGCCATAACACCGCCTAGCATGGGAGAACCGCCAAATTCTTTGGCAGCACTAATGCCGACGAACAAGTTTAGGCCCCAAAAGGCGGCATTGCCGGCAATTTCTAAAATTTGTATTATTGGCAGTGCAGCTAATAAAGGATTTAATTTTATACAGATATTTAACAGTCCTGTAATTAAGCCGCAAGCGATAAAAGCGGGAATAATAGGAATAAAAATATTAGATATTTTTTTTAGTATTAACTTTCCGGGAGTTGCATTTTTCTGTCGAATTGTATCATGGAGAGCTTTACCGTCGCCGACTTGGGCATTTTGTGCCAGCTGGAAAAGTGTGTTTTCTTGCTCTCCTGTGGTATCGACTGGTTCTAATAAATTTTTGAATTCGGTGGTAACATTCGTGGCTTTTCCCGGACCTAAAATGATTTGCCATTCATCATTTATTTTGTTGACGCCGATAACGCCGGGGAGATTAAGAAAATCTTCTTTGACAAAATGTTCTTCTTGTACATGTAACCGCAGCCGTGTCATACAGTTTTGAACACGGATAATATTATTTGCAGGGCCGGTAATAGAAAAAATGGCTTGTGCTAATTCTTTATTAGTCATGATGCAACCTCTTTTTCTTTTGTAAAGCCAGATAAACATACCCGTTGCAAGCTGTTAATAAGGAGGAAGCCTCTTGTTTAGAGATATCCAGCGCGGCCGCAATAATTGCTTCCTTCGTATTATTGTTGGTTTTCGATAGTGCTGCAATCGCTGTTTCACGGTTGCAGCCGGCAGCTTTCATGACAATACGCAGGGCTCGTTCTTTTAATTTTTCATTAGAAGATTTGACATCTACCATCAGGTTGCCATATACCTTTCCTAATTTGATCATGATTCCGGTTGAAAGCATATTGAGGATCATTTTTTGCGCCGTGCCGGCCTTCATGCGGGTGGATCCAGTTATTACTTCAGGTCCGACGAGTGCGCATAAATCAATTTGTGCATAATGAGAGATACTTGAGTCCGGGGAACAATCAATAGAAATTGTCACAGCGCCGATAGAAGAGGCATAGGCTAATCCCCCTAATACATACGGGGTTCTGCCGGAGGCGGATAGGCCGATGACAACATCGCGGTTCGTTAGATTTTTGGCTTTTAAATCAGATTCGCCCAACTCTTTTGCATCTTCGGAACCTTCTTTCGCTCGAAACATGGCATTGTATCCGCCGGCGATCAAACCTTGTATTGTTTGTGGGTCTGTTCCATAAGTAGGCGGGCATTCTACGGCATCCAAGATCCCCAAGCGTCCGGAAGTCCCGGCGCCTATGTAGAACAGACGGCCTCCTGCGCGAAGTGCAGGAGCGGTAAGATCAATAGCCGCGGCTATCTGAGGAAGAATGCATTCAATTGCCTGAGCAACTTTTTTATCTTCATTATTTATGATACGTGTCATTTCTAGTGTTGAGACAGTATCAATTTGTTCACTAGCAGGGTTTGATTTTTCTGTATGGAGTTTTTCTAATTCGATCATACGAAGACCCTTTCTGAATACTATAATATACTTTATTATAATGCTAAAACTACGGGGAAAGCAAAATATAAATAGTGATAAATTTTATAAGGAGACTGCATCCAAGGAAAAATATTGATATTCTATGATATACTAAAAGAAATATACATAGCAGTGGAGATGAAAGAATATGAAGGCGATTATTAATGGAATTATTATTTTGCCGCATGAACTGGCAACAGGTCAGGTACTCTTGTATGATGAAAAAATAAAAGGAATCATACCGAGGAATGAATGGCATGCCGGTCATTGTACAGATATTATAAATGCACAGGGAGGATTTGTATCGGCAGGATTTATCAATGAACATGTGCATGGCTGCGGCGGTTATGATGTAATGGATGATACAGATGAAGCCTTGGAAACGATAAGCGAATTATTACCGCGGACAGGTGTTACGGCATTTGTTCCTACTACAATGACCTATGATCGGCCGCGGGTCGAACGGATTTTAACGCGTATTAAACATTCACAGGGGAAAATCCAAGGAGCACATATTTTAGGAGCGCATATGGAAGGGCCGTTTATTAATGCTGAGTATAAAGGTGCGCAGGATGGAAAAAATATCGCAGCGCCTGATTTTTCATGGCTGGAAGGGTATAGAGAATGTATTAAAATTATTACCTTGGCACCGGAAATGTGTTCCAATCATCAATTTTTAGACAAATGTGAAAAAAATAATATCTTGGTATCTATCGGGCACAGTGCCGCTTCTTATGAGGACGTTCTGTCTGTTATGAGACATACTGCTGCTTGTCATATAACGCATCTATTCAATGCTATGCCGGCAATGCATCACCGTGCGCCTGGAATTATCGGAGCGGCCTTTACAGAAGATAAAATTCGTTGTGAACTCATTTGCGATAATCTCCATGTACACCCGGCAATGCAGAAACTTGTATACAAAGTGAAGGGACGTGATGGAATTATTCTTATTACAGATTCCATGAGAGCTTGTCTTTTAGGTGATGGGAAGTCGGAGCTCGGGGGACAGGATGTATTTGTTGAAAAGGGACAGGCACGTTTGGCAGATGGAGCATTGGCTGGCAGTGTGTTGACTATGGATAAAGCTGTGATGAATTTTTTAAGTAATACAGGTGCTTCTTTACCAGATACGATTGCCATGGTCACCATTAATCCGGCTAAAGATCTAGGGGTCTATGATCATATGGGATCGCTGGAAGCAGGTAAGAATGCTGATGTTACAATTTTTGATGAAAATGGTAACATACAATATACTGTTATTAACGGAAAGACGGTATTTAGCGAGATGTAGTAGCTGAGATATAGTCTTCTATATACCGTATAAGAGTACAAGATATAACGAACGCCTCCCATTTTATTTGGAGGCGTTCGTTATATCTAAAAAAGAAGTTGTCATTAAAAATTCAATGATAATCTAGGAAGGTTAGTAAAACTCTTTTCCTTCAAATATTTCCCGTAATTTTTGGCGGTCCAATATTCGAATATGCTTATATTCTTGAATGAGCATATCTTTTTCCACTAAATTGTTCATGACCCGGGTTGTTGTTACTCTGCTCATGCCGGTCACAGCAGCAATTTGTTCATGTGTTAAATTTACTTTATCATCATTTTCATCGGTTATAGAATACAAGAGACATGCTATTTTTTCTTCATTTTTTATAAATTGAGCATAGAAAATCCAACTATGCAGCAATGTTATTTTTTTCATAAAAAAAGATAATAATTCGTGCATGCTTTCATCATCATTCATACATGCCCGAAGCAATATCTTGGCATCTAACCGATAGGTATTTAGTTTTGTCATAGCACCTGCACAAACGATACGGATAGACGGCGTTGCAAATATTTCTTCGCCGGCTAAGTTATTATTGGAGAAATAGCATAATGTACGTTCACTGCCATCTGGATAAGGAAGGAATGCGCGCAGGCGGCCGTCAATAATATAATATAAATAATCAGCAGGATCATTTTTCATAAATAAAATTTCTCCAGATTGAAAAGTCTTTTTTTGACCGTATTCTTTGAATATTTCGGGAATACACAGCAGATTTGGCTGGAATAAATCATTGGTAGACATGTTGGTACCTTCCCTTCCATGGATAATATTACACGGATGTTCTTGATGAAATTATAACATAAAATAATGACATTGTAATAGATTATACAGAAGTATTTTTTACAAAATAGTATAATAGAGATGAAAATTTATCATAATAATTGCCGATAAATTATTTATGGAAAGTAATTGATTGTAAATAGTGTTGAAGAAGGGGTGATTTACAACCGTTAGATTTTTAGAGATGATCGAAAGGGAGTTCCTGTGATTGGAACTATAATTTAAGAGTACAGTTTTCATATGAGAAATATGCTGGATAAACTCGAGCGCGTATGTCTGTTATAACGGGAAAATTTGTTCATTGTGCAGGTGTTGTGCCAATACATCAAAAGTTCATTCAATGGTATAAGCCACTGATGTGGCAGGGAAAGCACATAAGATCATAGTTTTTTATTTATATTATTATAAGAGGAAAAAGGAGTTGTTCAAAATGAAAATTGGTTTTTTAGGATTAGGTGTCATGGGTCTTCCCATGGCAAAAAATGTGATTAAAAAATCAGGTTGTGAATTGTATGGATTTGATGTTGTCCAAGAAAGACTGGATGAATTAGAAGCAGCGGGCGGACATGCTATCAGTGATCAGACAGAGATTTACAAAAATTGTGATGTAATCATGCAGATGCTGCCAACACATCCTATTATTATCAATTCTATTGAAAAAGCGATTGCATATGGCAAACCGGGCAACATTATCATTGATTTATCTTCGACAGCACCGAATATTATTATTGATATGTACCAAAAGGTTAAAGCTGCGGGAATGTCACTGTTGGATTCTCCTGTAAGCGGGGGAAATCCGAAGGCGATTGATGGTACGCTGGCAATTATGACAGGAGGAGATAAAGATATTTATGATCGGGTAGAACCTCTTTTACAATGTATGGGAATTCCTGTGTATACGGGAGGAACAGGCAGCGGAGATGTTACGAAACTGGTCAATAATACGATTGCCGGAGCCTATATGGTTGCTGTTGCTGAAGGCTATGCATTTGCTGCTAAAGCGGGTATTGATTTGCAGACAACGTTTGAAGCAACAAGGTATGGATTTGCCGGCGGACCAGCCTATGAAAATAAAGTTCCTAAAATGCTTGCCCGTGATTATGAACCAGGCGCGCGGATTGCAGTTCATCGCAAAGATATCATTAATGCAAAGCATTATGCTCATCATCTGGATATTGATTTACCAATGACGGATGTTGTGCTTATGGTGATGGACTGGATGAATGATAATGGACATATCAATGAAGACCAGGCAGCGATGGTCAAGTATTTTGAAGAAAAAATGAATGTTAAAGTAGGCAAAGAAAATAAATAAATATGTTTCCCCGTAAAGGGTCGCATTTCTGCGCGGCCCTTTTTTGCCGAAAAGAAAAAATTTAGTATAATGTAAAGTATATAATCGTATCTGGCGGGAGGGGATGTATATATGAAAATAAATAAAGTTATTGCAAGTATAGTGTTGATAAGCATGACGGTCTGTTTCAGCGGCTGTAAACAGGAAGTACAAAATGAAGCGCAGTCATCAGTGCAGCATCATACGATAAATGAACAAGCAGCGCAGATAGTGTCACATATGAGTGATACTCAAAAAATAGGGCAGCTTATGATGATCGGTATTACTGGTCCGGTGGTAGATATAAAAACAGACCATGCATTGGCTAAATATAAATTTGGTAATGTTATTTTATTTGACCGAAATATGCAAAATCAAAATCAGGTAAAAAAACTTACAGCAGATTTACAAGAAAAAATCGGTATAAATAGTGGGATTTTTCCATTTATTGCTCTTGATCAAGAAGGTGGGGCTGTACTGCGGATGCGCAGCCATTTTCCGGAGGTTCCTAGTGAACAAGAATTAGGTCAAAGAAAACTTTTAGAGACGAAAGTATGGGCAGAGACCACGGGTAAAGAATTAAAACAATTGGGTATAAATGTCAATTTTTCTCCTGTTGTGGATTTAGGATTATCTCATGGGCGATCTTATAGTGAGAATCCGGACGTGGTCTTGACTTATGCAGAACAAGCTTGTACGGGGTACAAAGAAACAGGTATTTTATGCGTTCTTAAACATTTTCCCGGTATCGGCAAGGCAGAAATAGATCCTCATATGGACGGGGGCAGTGTAGATGCTGAACGGGAACAATTAGAGCAGGAGGATTTAAAACCCTTCAGAGATTTGATACAGCATATGGATAATAAAAATATGTTTGTCATGGTTTCTAATATGACTTTTCCGGCATTGGATATGCAATATCCGGCATGTGTATCAGAAAAAATCATGACTGATATATTACGTAATCAGTATAAATATAAAGGACTTATTTTAACGGATGATATGGAAATGGGGGCGATGTCTAAGCACTATACTTTTTCTCAAATGGGAGTTATGGCAATTAAAGCTGGTGCAGATATTATTTTAGTTTGTCATGATTATGAGCATGAACAAGAAGTCTATAAAGGACTGCTGAAAGCCTATCGCAGCGGAGAATTGTCTCGGGATAAGATAGATAAAAAGGTACTGCGGATTGTAGAAATGAAATTAGCGTATAATGACAAATAAATTAATATCAATTATATATATAATAATAAAAGGCGGGAAAAATAATGAAAGTTACACTTATAGGCAATGCCGGGGTATGGCTGAGGGATACGGGATTATCTATAGTAATTGACGGGTTATACGGGAAAAATGAATTTTTCAGTGAGCCGCTGCATGAGATGGATGCAGCGGCGGAGGGAACTGCATCTATGTTCCGGCATATTCGAACATTGGTATTTACTCATCGGCATGAAGATCATTTTAATGCTGCTTATGTTAATACTTATCTTATGCATAATACTGTGCAAAATGTATATATTCCTAAGGTAACGGAACCACCCAATCAATATGAAGATGTAGGTGTTGTAGTACCCGGCAGATCGGGGGCCAGAATTTTTTCTATAGGAGAACGTGATGAAGAAATATACTATGATAGGCTTTCTGAAGACAGCTGGATTATATTTTTTAAAACAATCCATATGGGAGGACCGCAGTATAATGCGCGGCATTATGGAGTTATTATTATATCATCAGGGTATAGTTATCTTTTTATGGCAGATACGGATTGGACATATTCGGTAAAAAATGTGGTACAATTGTTAAAAGATACAACGTTAAAAGCTGCGTTTATCAATCCACTATCTTACATGGACGCCCGTGGAAAACAATGGCTGTCCTATCTTCATGTGCCAAATGTGGTTATATATCATGTGCCGTATGAAGAATCAGACAAAAGCGGTATGCGGAAACTGGTGCGGCGAGAATTGACTTCTCCCGTTTCCCGCTCGTGGAGGCTGCAGGCACTTACAGAAAAAATGCAGACTATCATTATATAAAATAATATGTCGGTGTCCTTGATATAGAAAATAAGCATCACTGGTTCATAAAGGAGGTTATTATGGATTTCTTTATTAGCCCTATTCAATTACTGCAAAGTATATCATTAGCCTTAGAATTATCAGCAGGCGGATTATCCAGTCACCAATGGAGAGTTGCCATGATAGCGGATCATATGGCAGATAAAATGGAGTTAACACGTGAAGAGAGACAAATGCTGGTACATGTTTCCCTTATTTATGATATTGGAGCGGCTGCCAGCTGGAAAAAAGTAGCAGGACTTCAAGTTGGAAAAAGCGCGGATTTATATACGCATGCGTATGCGGGATATAAGCTGCTGAAAAACTCTGCAGCATTTCATGATATGGCTCCGTATGTTCGATATCATCATGATCGTTGGGATGGGAATAATGTATCTGGATTGGCAGGAGAACAAATTCCGCTACTAAGCCGGATTGTTTGTCTTTCTGATAATGTGGCTATACAGATTGATTCGCAACGATTTATTTTTGATCAGGTCCCGGATATTCTGGAAAGTATACGTGAAGAAAGCGGGACATACTTTCAACCGGAGTTGGTTGATGTATTTCTTCAGATAGCTCAACCAGAAGGATTTTGGCTTGATTTGGTCAACGCCTATGCGTTTCCTGAATTTTTTAAGCGGGTTGGCCGATATGGAGATATTTGTTATTCACTAAAGGATGTCATGGATATAGCGGAAATATTGGCAACCGTTGTTGATTGGAATGATCCGTTTACCGGCAGTCATTCCCGCAGGGTTGCGGTTATTTCTGAATACTTGGCAAGTCAAAAAGGGTTTTGCGCGGATGAAGTAAAGTTGATGCGCATTGCGGGATTGCTCCATGATATAGGAAAATTAGCGGTTTCCCGCACTATTTTGGAAAAGCCCGATAGATTGACTAGTTCAGAGTTTTATATTGTTAAGCAGCACCCCTATTATACGTATCATATTCTTCATAACATTGAAGGCCTTCAAGATGTTGCAGTGTGGGCGGCGTATCATCATGAAACATTAGATGGAAAAGGCTATCCGTTCCGAATCAAGGGAGAGTCATTGTCTTTAGGATCCCGTATTGTTGCGGTGGCGGACATTTTTACGGCACTTACGGAGAAACGTCCATATCATGCCACGATGGAGCAGGATGCGGTGCGACAAATAATGCAGGGAATGGCGCAGCATGGTAAAATTGATGGCTCGTTGGTGGCGGTGTTATTCCATGATCCTGAAAAAATTAATTATTTGATTGATCATGTTTTTGCGGTACAAAAAAAATAGAAGCATATAAAGAAAGCTATACCCAATTTGGGATATAGCTTTCTTTATGTGCTTCTATTGATGATGACCGCAGTGATGAGGGTGGTTATCCTGTTTGTCGTGATCGTGATGACTGCAGCGAGCATTCGGATCATACGATAACGAACCTTTTAACAGTGCGTTTACTGCGTCGTCGGCAGAACCCGTAACGCCGCCATACCAAATAATGCCAGCAGCTGTGAGAGCTTGTTGAGCACCGCCGCCAATACCGCCGCAAATAAGCGTGGTTACACCGGTTTGTTTTAACCAGGCAGCTAATGATTCATGACCGGCACCATCGGTTCCCAGTATTTGGCTGGCAGTAATAACATTATTTTCTATCGTATAAATCTTAAATTGTTCCGTATGACCGAAATGTTGGAATACAGAGCCATTTTCATAAGTAACAGCTATTTTCATATAATACCTCCTATACTATCAAAAAACAGATTCTAAATATGTAGCCGTTCCTTCTAAATAATTTTTGTTAAAACTTTCTATGTCACCAGCGTCGCAATGAGCTGCAAATTCCGGATCGATTGGTAATTTCATGAAATGAGGAATTTGATACTTTTCGGCAGTTTCTGCAACATGACTGGCACCAAAAATTTCATGCTGTGTATGACAATCGGGACATTCAAAATAACTCATGTTTTCAATAAGACCTAATACGGGAATATGCATCATTTCTGACATTTTGAGGGCTTTTTCTACTATCATGGAAACAAGTTCCTGGGGAGAGGTAACCACAAAGATACCATCGACAGGAAGTGATTGGAAAACGGTCAATGGAACATCACCCGTTCCCGGCGGCATGTCTACAAACATGTAGTCGATGTCGCCCCAAACAATATCTGTCCAAAATTGTTTTACGGCGCCGGCAATGACAGGACCACGCCATACAACGGGCGAAGAAGTATCTTCTAATAAAAGGTTGATGGACATGACTTCAATGCCCTTTTTTGTATTTACTGGGAAGATTCCGTGTTCATCGCCGGTAGCTTTTTCGGTCATACCGAAAATTTTAGGTATCGACGGGCCTGTAATATCAGCATCTAAAATCGCTGTTTTATAGCCTTTGCGTTGCATTTGTACAGCTAATAGGGCGGTGACCAGAGATTTACCAACACCGCCTTTACCACTAACAATACCAATAACGTGTTTTACGTGAGTACCCATATGTGGAGCGACTTGCAAGCTTTCTGGTTTTGTACGACTGTCACAAGAGCTGCCGCAGCTGGAACATTCATGATTACATTCTTCACTCATTTTATCAATCTCCTTTTTATATGTGTTGTGTAGAACGGCAATGGCAGGAATTGCAGCATTTGCCGGCTTGTTTACATAGTTCAATATTACCGCCTTCGATAAGCAGGCGTTTTCCATGGACGAGGGCATCGGCAATTTTACGGCGGGCAACGTCATAGATACCGGTAACAGTTGTTCGTGCAACATTAATTTGCAAAGCACATTGTTCTTGCGTTAATCCGACCAAGTCAATCAAACGGATTACCTCATATTCATCAATACTCATGATTACGGTATCTACAGTATTTGGACAATCTATTCCAGCAGGAGCAAATTCTCCTGATCTTGGCATAGAACAAACACGGCGGCAACGTTGAGGACGTGGCATAGGAAAAACCTCCCTTCTAAGGTATGGCATTATTATATGATTATTTATGACATATGTCAATAATTAAAACTATATAAATAAAGTATATATACTGTTATTTAAAATCATTTGGCATACGTTACCAAATGAAGCTTGCAATTTTTTTTCAGCTTGTTATAATGGAGAAGTACACTTGGGATTATAGCTCAGCCGGTTAGAGCGCCACGCTCACATCGTGGAGGTCGAGAGTTCGAGTCTCCCTAATCCCACCAAAGGATTGTTTTTACCTTTATTTTGAAACTTTGCCACCACTTATGGTAAGGTTTCTTTTTTTGTCTTCATTTAACCAGTATAACTTTTATCGATTTTCTTCCTGGTATGCAACAATTACTATCTCCTCAACTCTTTGATTCCGCGGTTGTGATAATAGCTGATTGCAATTTCTGTACAAGGTGCAAAAGGGACTGCCCGATAAACGGTCAGTTCCCAATAAGTCAAATTTTAAGCAAACCGTTTATTTGCCTAGGGTGGGCGGTTTACTTTTTTTGTTGCAAAAGTGTTACAAGTACGATTAAATATAAAAAGGTTATATTTGTTGTATCGTTCATGGGCATCACTCTATTTTAGATGTAATATTGACTGTCTATCATTTCGTGACAGTATCTTATAAGAGTTTATCAAGTTCTAAGAAATCAGTTGAAGGGTTAACTTTATGAGGGCATTGCATATGCGGTGGGTTTCTTTATTTGCAATCATACATTAGAATTCAATTATTTTAGGATTTGTTGTGCAAGAATAAATAGCAGCTATGCCCTGTTCAAAATAAAACACAGTCATTAAATTATCATCAACGGTTTACATACTGCTTAATACTGCCTTGTTGGCATTCATCATAGCGGCTCTAGCTTCTCGGCGTAAGTCTTCTTTGACATTGCCTTCGACTCGAATCCATGTTCTTTTGTACATACCGCTCCAAATGGTCTAACATGAGCTTGTCCGGCATCACTGGTTGCAAGATAAAATGTTCCACAAGATTTTAGATATTCCATTATTCCATTCATTTTAAAATCTCCTTCCATAGATACCGTTGTATTTGTTGTTATTTAACAAGTATAATTATAACGCACAGAATAAATATCACAAGTACGATATTTATTGATACCGGTATCGGAAAGAAACGCGTGTGGAAAAGAAGGAATTGTTTGGGCGTTGCCCTTATGTAACTGCGCAAAAGGTATTAACTGGAAAGTGGTCTATGTATATTTTATATCTTCTATCAGGAGGGAGCGATTCGTTTTAATGAACTTCAAAGACGAATGCTTGAAGAAATAACACACACAACGTTGTCACGTCAATTAAAAACACTGGAAAAAGAAGGATTAATTATTCGGACAGAACCTCCCCGAGTAGAATATCGGTTAAGTGAAGTAGGAGAGAAATTTAAAAGTGTTTTGTCGGTCCTTAAAATATGGGGAGATGAATATATTTTGTATTTAAATAAAACAAAAAAATAGCGTAATAGATACAAATTATCTTTATTTTTATTGGATAAAAATCGTTTTTTAAGTTAATTTATTATAAAAAACGCGTTACAAAAAGACAATTTAGACATTGTCCTTTTGTAACGCATAAGAATCGTATTCGTATTACTATTAAACTTTATTTGCCGCTCCCTAAGCGATAGGAGGCACCGATGATAGCACCTTTATAGGTAAGATTGATATCGTCATTAATTTCCGTATTGACATACCGATATCCCGCGTTGACGTCCAGATTTTTAGATACAGCATAATTGATGCCGGCTTCCCACAAGGAAGTCTTTTTTGTTCCCAAAGCGCCTTTAGCGTACACATCAAAATTATTTCCAATAGATTTTTTTGCAATAACACCTAATTGCAGTACGTTATTTGTGCAGTTATAATTGCTGACACCTTCATTAATTCCGGTATTATTAAACGAATTTTTAATGCGGTTCCAACCGCCATACACGGCAACATTTTTGTTAAGAGAATATACGGCATTTATTTCCTGCGAATTTCCGGTAGTACTGTCATGCTTTGTTTTTAAACCGGTGTATTCATATTGTACGGCCCATTGGTTGGTTAAGCCGTAGGTTGCACCGCCGTTTACATTCCACTTACTGCCCGTAGAACCGCCGGATTCAGCTTTCGCATTCCAAACACCTAAATCAATTTGAGTTTCTCCTTTGTCCCATTGTGTCTGTGGGGCTGCAAAGGCAAAAGAAGTAATACATGTTGCTAGCATAGCCGTTAATACTAAAGATTTATTTTTCATGTTTTTACATCCCTTTCTCGGTATAAGAACTTTTATAAACATAAGTTATCATATCATTTTGTGAAATAAAATACAATATTATTTCACAAAATGATATGATAATATGAGTTATATGCATAGAAGATGGACATAGCGTTGACGTAATGTTGGTTTGGTTTATGCTTGTGGATTTTTTATTATACAGTACTAAAAAGCCAGTAATATTGAAGTACCCCTATATAGTTAATCAAAAAAATAGCATATGGGGGTACAACCTATTCTGGGTTTTTATGTTTGTACAGAGTGATTTATTTATCGTATTATGTGGATTTGACAGGCCTGCATGGCAGTTAGCGCCGTTTGATGTGCTTCTTCCGTACTTCCGGCACAGCAGCTGCTGTACACTATAATGTTTTTTTCGGGATAAAAAGCTTTAAGCAGCAGTGCATTGGAAATGATGCAAATATCTGTACAAAGCCCCATAAGGACCAGTGTATCATAAGGCGCTGCCGCTTCTATGAGTGCAGTGCATCCAAATGTGGATTTTTCTAAAACAACAGCATCCAGTGTATAAGGTAGAAGATCGCGGCAAATATTCCAACCATGACTATTCTTTTGACAGTGTTGTATGGGGAGATTTTTTCCTTCTTGTGTGTCCAAATACCGTTCATCGTGTGTATCTTGTGTGAAAATGAGTTCTGTCGTATCGGCTGCATTTTTCTTTACTTTGATAATTTCCTCTTCGATGCGGGGAACAATACGTTGTGCCGAGGTCGATCCCAGCGTACCTGTAATAAAATCATTCTGCATGTCTATTATAATATAAGCTTGCTTCATACGAAGGCTCCTTTTTAGAATGGCTATACAAGTAGTTAGTTATTGTCCAGCTGTTTTAAATATGCCGGTATATCGGAGCAAGTCATTAAGCTGGACATAAGCGCTATACCTGAAATAGGAAGAGCGTTCAGTGCAGCAATATTTTTTTCAGTAATCCCGCCTAAGGCATATACCGGAATGGAAACAGCATTACAAATATTTTTTAGTTCGCTGACTCCGATGGCAGGGGAATCAGGCTTGCAATTTGTCTCAAATATGTGGCTGGCCATGATGTAGGTAGCCCCCAGTTCTTCTGCTTCTCTTGCTTCTTTTGCCGTATGCACAGAAACGCCTAAGGTAGTCATAAAATAACAAATAGAAGAATGAATCCGTAGATAGGACAAGGAACATTGAAATCGTGGAACATGAAGCTGAATAGCTGTTTTCCCAAAGTGATGGAGAATGCACGTCTTTCCGTGAGCATTGCAGATTTGCAATGCTTGCCGGGCATATGTCATGTAATCCTCTTCACTTAGTGTTTTTTCTCTCAGAATCAAGGTGTTTACATCCGATGCGGCTATTTTTTCTAATTGTTCCCAATAGTTGTTGGGAGCTAATGTGCGGTTTGTTATAGCAAGTATATTTTGCACGTTATATCACCTGTTCATTGCAAGTTTATTTTATATATAATACTATACCTTAATATCATAGGTGAGTCAATGTATAGACTAACGTGCGGCATCTGGTAAAATATCTACCAGAAGTTTTACAATCAGGTTAGCTTCGTGGGCGGAACAAATAGCGACCCGGGGGGCCATAAGACCCCGCCCGGGTATGGCACCTTGGGTGCCGTCACCACAAAGATAAAAGTGGTCTGTGATTTTTCGTGTTTGAATATCGTTACTGTTTCCGTAACCTGCCATACCAGAGGCAGATACAATATATTTTTTGGGACACTGTGTTACTATTGTATTAATAAGCATCGCTTTGGCAGCAGGATTATCAAAGGCTTCACAGATGATGCAATCATCTGCAAAAAGAGAAGCGGCATTTTCGCTGGTCACTTTGACACAGTTTGTATGTACATGAATAAATGGGTTTATTTCTGCAATCTGCGCAGCTAGGGCAGCCGTTTTTTGTTTACCTAAATCGTTGATCCGATAAGCTTGTCGATTTAAATTGCTGACATCGACAGTATCAAAGTCTACAAGATGCAGTGAGCCTACCCCGGTGCGTGCTAAAAAAATAGCAGCATGAGAACCGAGACCGCCAAGTCCGGCAATGGCAACTTTTCCTTGCTTTACTTTCTCGTGAACATGAGGAGTATGACGGGAACACATCATTGCTTCTAATGATGCACGGGATGGCAATTTGTTTTTTTCGATAAAATAAATGTCATCACCTGTTTGCAACGGTAAGTTTTCAGTAGTGGCATATCCGTTTAAAATTGATAGATCTGCCGAAGGAAAGCAATGATGGTGCAAGTCTTGGAGAAACAGAAATTCTGTTGTTTGTGTCTGTCCGTTTATATTTATTTTTTTTGTCATGACATACCCTGCTTATAAATAAATGTATTCACTGGTCACAGGCTGGAGATGTTCTGATTTAACAGCAGCATAAATTTCGTCGAAAGAGCGGGTGTCGCTGATTTCAAACTGTTCATCGCCTTTTTGTTCATCTTCTATTATATGGCCGCCTATACCAGTACATACTCCGGCAGATATTTTTGTAGCAGCGATTTTGATAATATTGTTGCGGAAATAAGGACTTTCTCTGCTGGAAACAACGATGCTGGCGTATGGCATAAATAAACGATAGGCACAAATTATCTGGACCAACTGCTTTTCATGTACGTCTTTTGGATTTATTTTATCATTATTAATAATAGGGCGAAGGCGCGGACATGACAACGAGATTTCTGCATGAGGATATTTTTTTTGTATAAGCCAGGCATGCATACCGGTAGCAACGGCATCTTTTTGATAATCATCAAGTCCTAAGAGTGCTGCGAAACCAACCCCTCTCATGCCGCCTAAAATAGCTCTTTCCTGAGAATAAAAACGATAAGGAAAAATACGTTTGTGACCGGCGAGATGAAGTGTTTCGTATTTGTCAGAATTATACGTTTCTTGAAATACTGTGACATAGTCTGCGCCGCATTCGTGTAAATATTTGTATTCATCTACATTTACCGGATAAATTTCCACACCTACAATACGGAAATATTCCCTGGCAATTTTAATGGCATTACCGATATACGCTACATCGGACATATGACGGCTTTCACCGGTTAACATAAGCACTTCTTCCAATCCGGTTTTAGCAATATTTGTGCATTCTTGACGAAGTTCAACATCAGATAACTTAGCACGCTGAATTTTGTTATGAGAATTGAAACCGCAGTAAATACAGTAATTTTCACAATAATTCGCAAAATAGATAGGTGTAAATAAGTTAATGGAGTTACCAAAATGACGACGCGTTACGGTGTGTGCCTTTTGAGCTATTTCCTCCAGAAAAGGCAAAGCTGCCGTAGAAAGAAGGGCCATAAAATCCTGAGGTTCCAAATGGGTTTTGGCAAGAGCTTTTTTTACATTTTTCGAGGTAAAGTCTTCATTGCGAAATGCATCGTGATATTGCAGTACATCTTCCAGCATAGTAGAGTCGATAATTTCCATATCCGGTAAATATTTCATGTGATCGATACGTTTTTCTTCCATTATAACACCCCTTAATCTCCTAAAAAGCCTGTAAGCGGATCTGATGCAGATGCCGTTTCACGAACCCTGCCAAGTCCAGATAGATAAGCTGCTCGGCCTGCTTCGATAGCCTGGCGGAATGCTTTTGCCATAAGCGGTATATTACCAGCTGTGGCAAGCGCGGTGTTGGCCATAATTGCCGAAGCGCCCATTTCCATGGCTTCGCAGGCTTGGGAAGGACGGCCGATACCTGCATCGATAATGATTGGCAAATCTATTTCATCAATGAGAATTTGAATGAAATCACGAGTAGAAAGTCCCTTATTTGTGCCAATCGGCGAAGCAAGGGGCATAATTGCGGCAGCACCGGCATCACGGAGAGAACGAGCCGCATATAAATCCGGGTACATGTAAGGCAATACGATGAATCCTTCTTTGGCAAGCTGCTCTGTTGCCTTGATGGTTTCGGCATTGTCGGGGAGCAGGTATTTTGTGTCACGCATAACCTCGATTTTGATAAAATCTCCGCAACCAAGTTCTCGGGAAAGATGGGCAATGCGAATTGATTCTTCGGCAGTACGGGCACTAGACGTATTTGGCAGCAGTGTTATTTTTTTAGGAATGTAATCGAGAATGTTATCTTTTTGACCGGCTTCGACACGCCGCAAGGCCATCGTAATGATTTCTGCACCAGCTTGTTCGACAGCCGCTTTAATTAAATCTACATTATACTTACCTGAACCTAAAATAAAACGAGATGAAAATTCATGACCGCCTAATACGAATGTATCGTTTGTTTCCATTATAACCACTCCTTGTTTTTTATAAGGTACAACTGTCTTTTAGATGATGGGTCAGCCGCCGCCAACAAATTGCACGATTTCTATTTTGTCGTTATCGATGAGGCGCGTTTGAGCATAGGCACTGCGCGGTATGATGGAACCGTTAAGTTCAACTGCGACTCGTTCCTTTCGATAGCCCTCTTGTGTTAGATAGTTGTTTAACGTGATACCGTCAGCAGCAACTTTTTTCCCATTGATGGTAAGCATAATATGGACCTCCTTTCTAAAAAAATAAAAGCCGCACGAAGAATTACACCCTAGGTGGTGTACCCCTTCGTGCGGCTTTTATAGTTAGCACTCTAAAAAAAGTATAGCCTTTTTTGCTGAAAAGTCAACTAGTAATAGTGGAAAAATTTATTTCGTACGTTTTATGAATATGGTACAATATACATATTGGAGGTATCCGTTATGAGTGAAGAATACACGCATATTTCAAAACAATTTTATTGGCATGATGAACAATTGAAAATATTTTCGGATCAATTTTGTCATTCTCTGCAGGATGCGATGAATGGACGACCTTCTTCTCTTTCCAAATTGGATGCGTGCATCGGCTTACCGTCGGGATATGAAAAGGGAGTCTACTTGGCGTTGGATTGGGGCGGCACAAATATTCGAGCTTCTCGTGTGCGATTAATAGGAAAACGGTGTTATATTATAGAAAAGCAAGTAGCACGGCCTTTGAAGAGTATAGGACAATATGATTTTACCAGTCCTGATACAGATAGGGAGACCTTATTTGATTTTATTGCTGATTGTGTAGCGACGGTGGCTCTGCCAAATTGTACATATGTGCTGGGGCATAGTTTTTCTTTTGCCGTTTGCCAGGATCACATCCGAGATGCCCGGCTTCTGGCATGGTCTAAAGAGATCAAAGTACCTCATATGAAAGGCCGCTATATTAATAAGTTATTGCAGCAGGCATTGGTGCGGAAAGGATTGACGGATATCATTCCGGCAGCTTTGATTAATGATACGACGGCGGCTCTTTTGGCATCTTCTTATCGCGGCGGAGCATCCAAGGTAGCGGCTATCTGTGGAACTGGTTTTAATATTTGTTTTTATGATGCGGCAGCAACCCATATTTATAATATAGAAGCAGGGAATTATAATGGCGGAAGACAATTAAAATGGGATAAGGAAGTAGACAAAGCATCGGAAAAACCGGGAGATCATTGCTTGGAAAAAATGGTAGCGGGACGCTATCTTTGTGAAGTTTTTCGACGGACAGTGATGACTTATTTTGACATCGCGGACATTCCGGCATGTACGACAGAGGAAATGAATGCGTTGCTGCACGTCGCGGATGTACAGCAGCTGCGGTTTATGATGGGGCGGTTATGGCATCGCATTATTATTCAGCGGGATATAGAACGGCTGAAGGAGATGGCTGTTAGTATTTTTATTCGCTCAGCTCAGTTAACGGGCGCTGCATGCAGCGGTGTTTTGCGATATCTTTATCCGAGTGGGGAGATTCCAGAACAGACGCTTGCTATTGAAGGCAGTGTAATAGCAAATGTCACGGGTAGTATTATAATGGTCCAAGATGCAATGCGTGCCTGCTTAGCTGTCGATGATTCAGGCTGGACTCGTCCGATACCGGTTAAGCCTCTTATTGTTAAAGATGGACCTGTTATTGGAGCGGCGGTTGCTGCGGCTATGTGTGTTTCTTCATAAATGCGGGGCCGCAGTACGGCGGTTTAAATCACGCAGCATTTGTTGGTCTTCACTAATAGTGCGTCCCTTTGTTGTCAGATAATCGCCAATCATCAACCCGTTTAAACCCCCGGTTAAGGCATAAGCCTGCATGGATCGGAGGTTTATTTCGCGTCCGCCGGCGGTGCGGATGAGGGCATAAGGCAGAATGAATCGGAATACAGCAAAAGCTCGGAGAATTTCCCAGGGATCAAGATGTTTATTGTTTTCAAAAGGGGTTCCTATGATAGGGTTCAGAATATTTAAAGGTATAGAATCAATGCCGAGGGACTTCAACGTAAAAGCCATTTCTATACGCTGACTGCGTGTTTCACCTAATCCGAATATTCCTCCTGAACAAAGTCGAAGCCCTGCCTTTTGTGCAATATGAATGACGGATACTTTATCTGTAAAGGTGTGAGTGGTACAAATTTGGGGAAAATATGAAGGTGCGGTTTCAATATTGGCATGGTATCGGGAAATGCCGACTGTTTTTAGTGCTTTGGCTTGTGTAAGATTGATAAGACCTAGAGAGCAGCAGGTTTCTATTTTTACATTGTTTTTGATATGCTGCAGTGTTGTGAGAATTTGGTTGAATTCTTCTCCTTCTGAAATAGAACGTCCGCTGGTAACTATAGAGAAGCGGGCAGCTCCCAAGTCTTTTGCTTTTCTTGCAGCGTTGATAATTATATCGGAATCAAGTAATTTGTGGGTTGCGGCACCCGTATCGTAATGAATGGATTGAGCACAAAAACGGCAATTCTCAGAACATTTTCCCGAACGTCCATTAATGATGGCACAACAGTCTACTTCATTATTTGCAAAATGTTGGCGGATTTTGTCGGCCATAGCCAGCAACAACGGAGTGTCCTCATCAGTAACAGAGATAAGTTCATTCCCTTCTTGGGGTGTGATATCCTGCCCGGACATTACTTTTTTTGCATATTCGATAATCATAAGTGTGACCATCCCCTTTTTTTGTAGATTGTAGATAAGTATACGGCAAAAAAAAATATTAGTCAACTTTTTAATAATATATTTTGTTTACAATTAAATGGTACAGATTTTTTGTGTTTTACCTCTTTTCACTATGCCAGTTTTTGAGTACAATATATAATATATCAATATAAAGAAAAGTGATAGTATGTGGAAATTGGAGATATGATATGCTGCAGATAGAAAAAACAATTAAAAAACCATATTATGTACAGATATATGAATATTATCGGGATGAGATCGAATCACGGCGGATGCAAGCAGGAAATCGGCTTCCTTCTGTGCGGGAATTAGCACAGGCGGTGGATGTCAGTAAAATGACCATTGAAAAAGCCTATTATCAGCTGGCTAGTGAAGGGTATATTATGAGGCGCAATAAGGCTCGGTATGAGGTGGCTTTTTTAGGCAGCGAAAAAGAAGATGGGCAGAAAAAACCGATTTACCATCCGGATGCCGCGCAGCGTTCCTTTTTTCAGTATGATTTTGGTAGTGGCGATATGGATATGGAACGATTCCCCTTGGAAGTCTGGCGCCGCTACATGAATCATGTTCTTTCTCGGCCGGAATATTTGATGCAATGCAACGATGAGCAGGGGGTTCCGGAATTACGAGAAATTTTAAGTCAGTACGTTTATCAAGCCCGCGGTGTGTATGCAAGTGCGGAAAGTATCATTATTGGAGCAGGCACACCGTCTTTGCTCGGAATTTTAACAAACATACTTCGTTCCTATTCCTGTATTGGAGTAGAAAACCCTGGGTTTAAACTGGGGCGTGAAATATTTCGCAATAGTGGTTATGACATATTCCCTTTTTCCGTACAAAACGGTATGATGGATATGGATATGTTGGAAACGAATGGGATTCGATTAGTTTATGTCAGCCCGTCTCATCAATTTCCTACAGGTACCATTATGCCGGCGGGAATGCGGCATCGTTTATTGCAGTGGGCGGAAAAGATGGATGGGTTAATCATAGAAGATGATTATGATAGTGAACTCCGTTATTATGGTAGACCTGTTCCGGCTTTGCAGGGGTTAGATACCCATGGAAGAGTCATATATATGGGCTCTTTATCTAAGGTACTTCCGTCTTTTGTACGACTTAGTTATATGGTGTTGCCGCCGCGATTATTAGCATTTTATAACGAAAAGCGCGGGTTATTCCGTCAAGGGGCATCTGTTCCGGAACAATGTGTGCTGGCGGCTTACATTCGCAGTGGAGAAATGGCTCGCCAAGTACGAAGATTACGTAAAGATTATCAAGAAAAAGGCAATTTGATGAAGGCACTTTTGCTTAGTGCGTTTGGTAAAGACATAGAGGTCAGCAGTCTTGTATCAGGGGTGTATTGCCGAGTCACTTTGAACAGTGCTTATACTGCGGCAGAATTGCAGTACAGAGCTGAAAAAAAAGGTTGCCGGGTTTTGCCGATTCAAGCTTTTTATGAAACGAAGGAACAAGAGGAACGCAAAGAATTTCTTCTTTCCTTTTCAAAGATACCTAGTCATAAGTTAAAACAGGCCATTACGGTACTTCATGATGCGTGGGCAAAGAAAGAGGGAGACTAATGTCGACAAGTTTACGGTTTATTCATTGCGGTGATCTACATTTGGGAAGTCCTTTTGAAAATATAATGATTACCGATGAAAGATGGAAACGTATTATTGGAAAAGCTCCGGTTCGAGCATTTCAAAAGATTGTTCAGGCCGCTATTGATAAGCAAGTGCATGCTGTACTTATTGCGGGGGATGTATATACCAGCGCAACACATAATTTGACGGCGCAGCTGGATTATGTTCGCTTGCTGCACAAGTTGGGACAGCACGGCATAGAAGTATTTGCTGTTCATGGAAATCATGATCCGCTGGATGCTTGGAAAGCTAAAATTCCGCTGCCGCCGAATGTACATGTATTTAGCACTGAACAAGTTGAACGAATCCCTCTAATTATAGATGGCGAAGAACGGGCAGAAATTTATGGCCGCAGCTATGCGCATAGTGAAGAAAGAAACAACTTTGCCGGAGAGTATATCCGCCACGAGGATGATCAATATGCTATTGGACTCATGCATACGCAGGTAGGCGGAGAAAACTCAACATATGCGCCTTGTACGTTGAATAGTTTGAAAGACAGCGGGATGGATTATTGGGCGCTTGGGCATGTTCATACCCCACAGGTCTTGCAGGAAAAACCATGGATTGTATACTGCGGCAGTCCACAGGGGTTGGATTGCACAGAAACAGGTGTCCACGGTTGCTACTATGTTGAAGTAGGCCCCTATGGAACAACGTCACTGCAGTTTATAGATACCAGCATTGTTCGCTGGGAGAGTATCAATGTACCAATCGATACGATTGAGTCTGTATCTGAAATTAGAGAAAACGTGCGTCTAGCTAAAGAAAAGATACGAAAGGAAATTGGCAGACCAACTTTTCTGACGGTTAATTTTATCGGCGCAGGCAGTATGTACAAAGTTATAAATAATGATGAAGCAGTTCAATATTGGATTGATAGCTGGCGAGAAGAAGAGCAGGGAAAGTATGCATTTGTCATGGTAGAACGGGTTCGTAATATGGCTCGTCCTAAAATTAATCAGGAAGAACGCAGCAAATTACCAGACATGGTTGGTGATTATTTAAATGTATCTGACAAAATAGATGGACTGCCGCAAGAAGAAAAGTTGCAAATGTTGCGCGAAATACTCGAAAAACGTCCGGAATTTGAACGCCTTGGTACGTATGGCCGGCATATTTCAGACGGTCGTCTCTTGGAGGCCTTTGAAAAAGCAAAATGGCTGGGAATGCAGCGGTTATTGGAAGATAGAAGAGGATAATATACATGAAAATTATACAAATGGATTTGGAAGATTTTGGAATTTATCATAATATTACTTGGAATCCACCGGAAAACGGACTTATTGTTATGCATGGACAGAATGAAAGTGGTAAGACGACTCTTATGAAATATGTACGGTCTATGTTTTTTGGATATTTGCGCGGCGATTGGCAGGGCCTATACGGTCATATGGACATACGCCGTATGAATGGACGGGAATATCGAATTTATCGTAATGAAAAAGAGTCGTATATTTCTACTGGTGATGATACCATGCATGAAGAACCTTCTAATTTATGGTGGCATGGTTTGGACCGTCAGACCTATGACAAAATATTTGCGATGGGATTGGAAGATTTGCAGGGATTTAAAATATTATCTAATGATGAAGTTCGAAGCCATTTTTTCAGTGTTGAAGGCGGCGTACGCATGGGGGTGACTCGGCGCGATTTGATTCGTCTTATGGGAGATATTTTTGTGGCATCACCGCAGGGGAAAAAACCTGTCAATGTTCTTCTGAATGAACAGAAAGAGTATGATCAGCATATTTATTCTTTAGCTTATGAAGAAACAGAATTTGCCGATTTACAAGCGAAGGAACAGGAAACACATGAAGAAGAAAATCGTATACGTATCAGTATTACTGAAACAAAACATCAAATAGAAAAGATTTCTATGCCGATTGCAGCGTGGGAGGTTTATAAACAGGGGCAAGATGCATTGGTGCATATGCAGTCGTTAGCAGAAGTTTCGCAGTTTCCGGAAAACGGAGCGCAGCGTTGGAAAGAATTGGAAACTAAAATTAGTGAAATTGATGGTCAAATAAAACAGCTTGAAGACACTTCGCAGAAAAATTCTGCGTATAAAGAAGAATGGAATCGGTGGATTGCTTGTGGAGATCAGCTGGAGAATCTTTTTCGTCAAATTCCGCAATGGAAACAAGGAGAAGAAGAAATTACCAATTCTCAACAAAAAGAAGCTACTTGGAAGTCAGAAATAAAACAACTGAAAATGTCTATGGATGGCTGGACTGGAGGCAATGATATTTTTCGTGGCATTGATTGGGAAACGGGAAAGGCATTGGCTACGGATGTGGCTCTGTATCGTCAAGAACAGGAGAAATGGGAAGCTGCCAAGCCTAAAAATGTGGGTGTGGATTTGCCTGCGGATGATAAAAGTAGTTCTGAACGGACAAAAGAAGAGTGGCAGGAAATTGGTTCGACAGTGAATCATATTCAGCAGGATTTGATAGAACAAGACAAGCTTAAGGAACAATTAACATGGCTGCAGGAGGAGCCGGTAGAAACGTCAAGAGCTTTTTTATGGTTTGGAATTTTATTGGTATTAGCTGCGGCTGCTTTAGCTGCTGGTGTTATTTTATACGGATTAGATCAAACTGCGGGATACATCGGTTCCGGTATTTGTGGTGTACTGGCTGCTGGGGCCTTCTGGAAACAAAATATGCGTACAAACAGGGCTCCTGAAAAGATAGGAGAATTACGAGGCAGGTTGGAATATTTGCATGGACATATTTCAGCACTGGCGGAAAAAGCCGGAATTACTGTTCCGGAAGATAGTGATAACATTATATGGGATACTCGCTTGGATAAAGTTCGCAAGCAGTATATGGATTGGAAAACACGGGAAACAAAAGGAGAATGGGAAAAACAACAGCAAGTGATATATGATTCGATGGTAAAAAAATGGCAGGATGAGGGGAAAATATGCCGAAGCAATTTGGCAGATAGTGAACAACGCTGGTCTAAATGGCAGCAAATAAGCGGTTTAATAAATTTGGAGGCATCCCAGGTCCCCGCTGCAAAGGACTGTTGGGAAAAATGGCTTACTATCACTAAAGAGTATCAGGATTGGATGGGACAGCAGGAAAATTGGAAAAAAATAATCTCTCAATTAGTGGATGATGCTGAACAGATATTCCGAGAAATCCATGTGTCTGAACCAGTTACACCGCAAAGTATAGAGACCATGTATCGCCGCTGGCAGGATATTCGGATTCAGGCAGAAGTTGCTAAAGAACAAGATAAGCAACAGCGGGATAGGGAAGACCAGATTGCCCGTTGGATAAAAGATAAGGAAGTACGGGTTCATCAACAGCGGGAATTAATGCAGGCTGCCGGAGCCCGTTCGGAGGGAGATTTTCGCAGCAAGATATTAAAGTTTCGACAATTTCATCAATATAAAGAAGTGTATGAACAATCTGAAGCACATATCCGCCTTATTGCCAAGAATGATAAGAATCTCAGTGATTTACGGCGAGAACTTAAGGTGCATGATATGAAATACTGGAAACAGCAGATATCTCAATGTGAAGGCTCGATTGCCGAAGCTGAAAAGCAGCTGGCAGCTATTGCCGAACGGCGCGGAAGTATTGTTGAACGACTTAGCCAAATGGCCAAAAGCGATACTTACAGCAAAATGCTCCAGGAAAAAGAAAACAGGAAAACACTTCTGGATGGGAAAATTGATGTTTGGCTGACAATGATGTATGCACAGTATATCTTAGGAGAGGCACAAACGTATTATGAAAAAGTTCGCCAGCCATTGGTTATTCGCAATGCGGGTGAATACCTCCGTCTTATGACGCAAGGGCGGTATACATTGCAAGCTACTTTTGACGGAAGACAGCTTTTTGCTATTGATGAAAATCAACGGCGCATTCCGGAAAAACAATGGAGTAGTGGTTTAGGTGATCAAATTTATTTAGCTATTCGCATTGGTTTGGCTATGGCGTTTGCACAGCAAATAGAGCCGATGCCGTTGATTTTGGATGATATTCTTGTTCGATTTGATGAACAACGGCAAAAAGAAGCAATGCGTTTTCTTGCGGATTTGGGAAAAAAGGAACAAATATTTTTGTTTACTTGTTCAAATGAAACACGCGAAATTGCGCAGCAAGTGCAACAGGAGCTATCGGGAGAAACAGATACGGTTCATCTCTTTGAAATCGAACAAGGAATCATTAATCCGGTTTGACAATAAAGATGGGTGAAAAAAATGATGAGAAGTCAAGGACTGAATAGTATTACACAGCAGCTGATGTTAGAGGCATTAGACAGTGTTCGCGATGGAGTCGTTATCGTTGACAGCAGTTCACGAATTATATATTTGAATGATGCCTATTTGAGAATTTTACAGGTCCGGCGGGAAAAAGCCATGAATAAGTTGATGAGCGAAATTGAACCGGATGCGATTATATTGGACTCGCTGCGGGATAAAAAACCGCGCGTTAATGCACTTGTGCAGGTAAAATCCCGCAGTAAGCGGATACTTGCTAATATTACGCCTATTATTAGTGATACTATACTTATTGGTGCTATTTCTGTTTTCAAAGATATGACCGAGGTATATATGATCAGTCGTGAATTGAAAAAGGCGCAGCGCCTCAGCAAGTCCATATTTAATGCCGTATCTGTGGAAAATATGACGATACCGCCGGAATTTTCACATGTCATTGGACGGGATGAAAAATTTCTTCATTGTCTGCAATTAGCTAAAACAGTAGCGCCTACAGATGCGACAGTACTGATTGAAGGAGAAAGCGGTACAGGTAAAGAAGTTATTGTTAATGCAATATTAAGTATTAGTGGTTCCCGCCGTCAGCCTTTTGTGAATTTGAATTGTTCGGCGATTCCTGAAAGTCTTTTTGAGAGTGAATTATTTGGGTATACTTCAGGATCATTTACAGGAGCGTCAAAAAACGGCAAAATCGGTAAATTTGAACTTGCCCATAAGGGAACGATTTTTCTCGATGAAATAGGAGAAATGCCTTTGTTTATGCAGTCTAAACTTTTACGAGTATTGCAATCGGGTGAAATTCAAAAAATTGGTTCGGATTATGCGGACGTTGTAGACGTAAGAGTGATAGCTGCGACCAACCGTGATTTAAAACAAATGGTACAAGAAGGAAAATTTCGAGAAGACTTATATTTCCGCCTTAATACCTTTAAAATTGTGATACCTCCGTTGCGGGAAAGACGCGGTGATATTTTACTTCTGGCAGAATATTTTATTCGTAAATTTAATGATAAATATGGGAAACAAGTGTATTTAGGAAAAGAAGCAGCCGGTCATTTGCAGAAAGTTCCTTGGTTTGGTAATGTACGTCAATTGGAAAGTTGTATTGAATATGCTGTTATTGTTTGCAAAACACGGCAATTGCAGATACAAGATTTACCGGAAGATATACAAAATGGAATTTCTGAAGCAACAGAAACTTTATCGAAAGTATCTCAGATATCTATACCCTTGCGACCTGTCCAAGGGTTAAAGAATGATATACAAAATATGGAACGGGAACGAATGCGGCAGGCACTTTTGGAAACAGGCGGTAATAAAACTAAAGCGATGAACGTGTTGGGAATCAGTCGGCGCACTTTTTATAAAAAATGGAAGTTATATGGATTTGACAATGAAATATATACAAAGTAAACAATATTATGTATAATAAGTATACATATCTCTTGGCCGTATACACAGTGTAAACAAGCGGTCAAGGGATATTTTTTGCCATTTTTTAAGTAAAAATAAGATGAATACTAAGTCTATAAAATATTACATTAATTCATGTATATAATTGGCATGATAATTTCATATAAAAATGATGTAGACTTAATTTGAGAAAAGAGGTTATCAGCATGAAAACAATCAGAATTGGTGGCGGTCAAGGGTTCTGGGGCGATTTGAACGATGCGCCGATTACCATGGCAAAACAGGACAATGTCGATTATATTGCCTGTGATTATTTGGCGGAACTTACATTATCCATTATGCGCCGACAGCAGGAAAGACGTCCGGAAGCAGGATATGCGCGTGATTTTATTACAGCGTTAAAAAGCATGCTTCCTGATTTAAAAGAAAAAGGAACAAAAGTTATTACGAATGCCGGTGGTATGAATGTAAAGTCATGTGTAGAAAAAGTAAAAGAAGCCATTAAAGAAAGTGGTCTGCACATGAAAGTGGGTTATGTTCTTGGCGATGATGTCAAGGATATCATTCCTAAACTGCGGGCACAGGGAATTTCCATGGCTCATATGGATACGGACGAACATATTGATCGAATTCTTCCCAATATGGTAAATGCCAATGTATACTATGGAGTGGAACCTATTCTGGAATGCTTGGAAGGCGGCGCAGATATTATTATTTTGGGACGGTCCACGGATACCGCTATGTTTGAAGCTCCCCTTATTCATGAATTTGGCTGGAAAAAAGATGATTGGACAGCTAAAGCAACAGGAATTTTGGCAGGTCACTTATGTGAATGCGGAGCCCAGGCAACTGGCGGCAACTATGATTATGATTGGCGCAATGTGCCACGGCCGGAATTTCTCGGGTATCCGATTGCTGAAATCAGTGAACCGGGAAAATTGGTTCTGACTAAGACACGTAATACCGGTGGTTTAGTTACACCACAGTCTGTTAAAGAACAGCTTATGTATGAAATCCACGATCCATCAAAATATATTACACCTGATGTAGTAGCTGATTTTAGTAACATTACTGTAGATGAAATTGAACGTGATCATGTTGCCGTTAATGGTGTTACCGGTCA
>JALCNL010000012.1 GCA_022649055.1 Megasphaera sp. | reverse complement strand
CTGTAAAGGACTATGACAATAACCTGGAATGGTTTTTTCCGACGCATTAGTTTCAGGCCGCACGACATTGCAATGGCGGGGGCAGTCATTACAAGGGGATTGTATATTCATGATTTTCTCCTTTCATGCAATACAAGTTTATTTACAAGTATTATAGCACGGCGGGGAAGAAGAGAAAATGACATAAAAAAGAGAATGGATTTAACCATTCTCTTTTTCCTTATAGATATAGAAAATTATTTTGTTACTAATGTATCTGCTTCAAATTCTTTTACCGTAGCAGCATAATCTCCGCCAGCCGCTTCTTGTTCTTTTAAATGCTGCAATTCTTCAGCTTCATATTCTGCCTGTGTCTTATAATCAGGGGGAACTGTTTTGGAGAGTTCCATACATTTTTTGAGAGAACCGATGCTGACGATAATGACTAAAATTGCCATAACAGCACTTACGGTAAACAGGAGCCATTCTCCTTTTGGCAAGTAAATATTAAACATGTTAAGGTAATCTGCCCAGAAGATAACAACTGTCAGGAAGGCCCATGGAATCGCCGTTACCCAAACGTAGCGGGCTTTACCTATGCTGCAGATGACAACGGATGAGATAGCTAATGTGATAATTGCAAGTAATTGGTTGGATACACCGAATATCGGCCAAATTGTAGATAAATTGCCCTGCAGTACGATATACCCCCATGCACCGGAGATAAGAGCAGAAGCAATAATAGCGCCCGGCATCCAGTGAGCATCACCGAATTTCGGCCATACGCGGCCAATCAATTCCTGCAGCATATAACGACCGACACGGGTACCAGCATCAATGATTGTCATAATAAACAATGCTTCAAACATGATGCAGAAATGATACCAGTAATTCATTAATTGGTCTAAACCAGGAAGATTAGAGAAGATAAATGCCATGCCGACAGCTAAAGAAACAGCACCGCCGGGGCGATGTGCCACATTTTCACCAATCATTGCATTTAATTGAGGTAAATCTACTACAGACATATTTAATGCTTTAAATGCCGCTTCAGAACTATTGATTGCGAAGTAATCGGCAGGTACTAAGCTGGTGGCCGCAATTAAAGCCATCATGGCGACGAAAGATTCTGTTACCATTGCGCCATAACCGACGGGAAGTATAGACCGTTCGTTCATCAGCATTTTAGGAGTCGTACCAGTACTGATCATCGCATGAAAACCGGAAACAGCACCGCAGGCAATAGTAATAAAAACATAGGGAAGAACCGGACCGGTAATAACAGGACCGCCGCCGGATACAAATTGAGTAAGAGCAGGCATCTGAATCATCGGACCAACTATAATAATGCCAATAGCCAAAGCTCCGATAGTACCAATTTTCATATAAGTAGATAGATAATCACGCGGTGCGAGGAGCAACCATACAGGAAGAGCTGCAGCTACAAAGCCGTAGATAATAAGTGCTACACCAATACCCGTAGGTCCAATTGTGAAAAGAGGCGCTATTGTGGGAGATGCTTGAACCGCTGGACCAACAATAACCGCTAATAATGTCAAGGCAACACCTATAATTGTTCCTTCTTTAATTTTTCCCGGGCGCAGATACTGCATGTAAACACCGATGAAAAGAGCAATAGGAATTGTCATTGCAATTGTAAATGTCCCCCAAGCACTATCGTGAAGGGCATTAACGATAACAACAGCCATACCAGCCATAGCAAGAATGTTTAGAAATAGTACGGCAAAACTTGTTGCGAGTCCTACTTTATCACCAATCTGAGACTTAGCAATTTCGGCGATAGATTTGCCGTCATAACGCATTGAGCAGAACAGGATGACCATATCATGAACAGCACCGGCTAATACACCGCCGATGAGAATCCACAAAGCACCTGGCAGATACCCGAACTGGGCAGCTATAACTGGCCCTACGAGAGGACCTGCGCCAGCGATAGCAGCAAAATGATGACCAAATACTACATACTTGTTTGTAGGCACATAATCGTGGCCATCTTCAAAACGAAATGCCGGTGTTACCTTGTATTGGTTGACTGTGAGAACTTTGGCAGCAATGAATGCACCATAGAAACGGTACGCCAATACGAATACTAATGCACTAATAATAACTAAAAACAGACCGTTCATACAAAAACCTCCTTTTCGAAATTTGAAGAATACTAAGCTAGAAATAAGTCCTCTAAATATACCTTGTATAAGCATATTGTATTACATAAAATCGAAAAATTCAAGAAAATAAAAGTAAAATAACATTAGAAAAGCATTAAAAATGATAATGCATGATGCATCTATGCTTAAAATACATAAGTATTACGTTTTACTTAACAAATAATTTCACATTAAGAAATAAATAAAATATAAAATATTGTCAATAAAAATGCAACATATAGATTATTTTTGCTAATTAATAAAAGGAAATGTATTAAAGGCATTTATTGTTATAAAATAAAAAGTAATATAAAGTAATATAGTCAAAAATTATTTTTTCGTAAATATGGGGTGAGAAAATAGGCGAGGTTGATGATTAATGATATAATAAAATCAAATCATAATGTAAAATAATGGGGAGGGACGCACATGCATACGGTGCTGGAAGAACTCGTCGATCGGATTGAGCCGCTGCAGACAGCTGTTATGGCTCAATGCCATACCAAGTTAGAGGCATTGTCAGATAGAACAGACCCGACGTTGTGTTTTTTAGCAGAGCGGATTGCGGGGATTCAGGGGACAATTTGTCCGAAAAAATTAAAGAAAGCTGTAATTGTTTTTGCTGCAGATCATGCGGTAGATGGCAGCGAAAACACGACCAGAGGGAAAAATAGTAAAGCAGAAGCCTTGCAGGTAGCTCAAGGAACTGGAGTTATCAATAAGATTGCACATCGAATTGGAGCGGGTGTTTTATTGGTGGATATGGGATTGCAGCAGAATATTCCCGAAACAGAAGGGGTACAAGTTTGTAAAGTCAGAAATGGGAGTCGTTTTTTTGGCAGCGGAGCAGCTATGAGCACAGATGAAATGACGGAAGCCTTACTTTGCGGGGTGGAATTAGCGCAGCAATTAGCTGATGAAGGATATACGGCAATCGGTCTTGGAAATATAGGAGAACGAGGGTTGCTTACTGCTTTTGTTATAACGGCGGCGTTTTTTCGAGATAAAATGAATGAACTTCCTGAAACGGTAGAGGCTCAGGATAAGATAACTCGATTGGGTGTAATGTTGGATAAACTTGGTTTAAATCGTAAAAAACCAATACAATTATTGCGCTGTGCCGGCAGTCCGGATATTGCTGCAATGGTTGGATTTATTTTATCGGCAGCACAGCGGCGGTTGCTTATTGTATTTGATAATGCGGTTACCGGTACGGCAGTTTTATTAGCACATACCTTATGTTCCGGTGTGGATGCCTATGTATATCCATCCGCTCGGTATGCAGAACCGGTACACCAGATGCAAATGAGAAAACTAGGACTTACTCCGTTTTTACGGTATGATGTGACGGGAGATCAAGGGATTGGCTCGGCATTGGGGTTATCCGTATTGGATGCAGCAATTGAAATGATAACAGAGAAAGTATCGTAATCTGTATTTAGTTACATAATCAGGAATGGAAGTGGCATATGAAAACATTATACTTAGATTGCTTTTCGGGGATTAGCGGTAATATGTTTATTGGCATGTTGTTACATGCGGGAGTTCCTTTTGAAGACATGCGTTCAATGATGGAAGAGCTGCATTTAGACGGGTATTCACTTATCTGTAAAACTGTATCTAAATTAGGAATCCAGGCAGTATATTATAATGTAGTATTGGCGAATGAACAGGCGCATGAAGAAACAGAACATGATGCACATGAACATCATCATTATAAAAATAACCAGATGGGAATAACGGCTGCCGGGCATCATCATCACGAGCATAGAGGATTGGCAGAAATTACAAAAATCATTCAGGATTCAGCGATTACTGATACGATTAAAGAAAAAAGCTTAGCTGTATTTGCAGTCTTAGCTGCTGCGGAGGCTAAAGTGCACGGTGTACCTGTTGAAGAAATACATTTTCATGAAGTCGGTGCTATTGATTGTATTCTTGATATTGTAGGTACTGTTTGGGCACTGGATTATTTAGGTATTGAGCAGATAGGAGCCTCCCCGCTTCATGTAGGCAGTGGCTTTGTTCAGTGTGCACATGGCGTTATGCCGATTCCGGCACCGGCTTCTGCAGAACTTCTGACTGGTATTCCGTACTATTCTACGGATGTTTGCGGCGAATTAGTTACACCTACGGGGGCGGCATTAATTAAGACACTGGCAACATATATAGGTCCTCGACCCAAATCTTTTGTTCACTCCTGTACAGCATACGGTGCCGGGACTAAGAATTTGTCTATACCGAATGTTGTTCGCGGTTTTATTGGGCAAGCGGAAAAATTTTGAAAAGTGGAAAACGGGTGGAATTTTCCATCTCATTCACGTTAATGTGTTGACATAAGATGTGAGATTTGATATTATATTAAAGCATTCAATTGAGAAGTTGAATTTTTGGTATTGACATCACCATCTATTAATGATAAAATATCTTTTGTCATGCGGAAGTAGCTCAGTGGTAGAGCACCACCTTGCCAAGGTGGGGGTCGCGAGTTCGAGTCTCGTTTTCCGCTCCATATTTTCTTGAAAATATCGGATAACATATTTTCACATTCCTCGATAGCTCAGTCGGTAGAGCAATCGGCTGTTAACCGATTTGTCGTAGGTTCGAGTCCTACTCGGGGAGCCATGTAGGGGTATCGCCAAGCGGTAAGGCAACGGACTCTGACTCCGTCATCGTTGGTTCGAATCCAGCTACCCCTGCCATTTTTTTTATGATCCACTAGCTCAGTCGGTAGAGCACCTGACTTTTAATCAGGGTGTCCCGAGTTCGAATCTCGGGTGGATCACCATATATTTCCATATTTATTATGGCCCCTTGGTCAAGTGGTTAAGACACCGCCCTTTCACGGCGTGAACGTGGGTTCAAATCCCGCAGGGGTCACCATTATATGGGCGATTAGCTCAGCTGGGAGAGCGCCTGCCTTACAAGCAGGATGTCAGCGGTTCAAACCCGTTATCGCCCACCAAAAAAGAATCTGCGTAGGCAGGTTCTTTTTATTTTGAGTCAGTATAGTTATTATAGAGGATGCTTGTTTCTATCCTTATGCTGTCCTGTTATACTTGCTATAAAAGTTTTATTTCAAAATATTGTTTTATTCATAAGAAAAATGTATTATAATAAAAGTTAGCTTAAGTGGAAATATTTCTAAATTTCCTAATATATTTAAGGAGTGGTAATGAATGGGTAGATTTACTGATGATTTGAAAAGTCGTGTTGCTAAAGCTCAGAAGAAAATTGTTCTTCCGGAAACCAACAGCCGTCGTGTCCTGAAAGCCGCAGAACGTGTTTTGGCAGAAGGATTTGCTAAAATTATTCTTGTAGGAAATTTAGAACAGATAAAAAAAGATGCTGCTAAATTCCAAATCGACTTAACTGGGGTTGAAGTTATTGATCCAGCTACATACCCTCGTCTTGACCAATTTGCTGCGTATCTTGCGGAACGTCGCAAGAAAAAAGGAATGACAGTTGAACAGGCAAAGGATATTCTGCTTCATAATAATACTTTTTTTGGTGCTGCTTTAGTAGCGTTTGATGTAGCTGATGGTATGGTTTCCGGTGCAGCTACAACTTCTGCTGAAGTTATTCGTGCAGGGTTACAGGTTATTGGTCCTCGTCCGGGCAATAAAACTGTATCCAGCGCATTTATTTTGATTACAAATACTCCACAATATGGCGATAATGGTATTTTGGTTTTGGGCGATTGTGGTGTTATTCCTGAGCCAACGGCAGAACAACTTGCTGACATTGCTTGCATTTGTGTAGAACGCGCACGTACAACTGTTCAGATTCTTGACCCTAAGGTTGCTTTCTTGTCCTATTCTACAAAGGGCAGCGGTTCTGGAGATTCTGTTGACAAAGTACGTAAAGCTGTAGAAATCTTGAAAGAACGTAATGTTGATTTTGATTTTGACGGTGAAATGCAAGCAGATGCAGCATTAGTTCCCGATGTTGGAGAAGGAAAGGCACCTGGCTCCAAAGTTGCCGGACATGCGAATGTTCTTATTTTCCCGAGTCTTGACGCGGCTAATATTGGATATAAAATGGTTCAGCGGTTTGCTAATGCTACGGCACTGGGACCATTGGTACAAGGCTTGGCGAAACCAATTCTTGATTTATCCCGTGGCTGCTCTTCCGATGATGTTGCTGATGTTGTAGCGGTGTGTTGTAGTGATGCGATTTCGACAGAAATTTTTTATAAAACTCACCAAGAAGATAAATAATATATCTAAATAATAAAAAAATGGGCATCTGTTAATAGATACCCATTTTTTTACGTTACGTTATGCAACTGAAAAATAAAGATTTACCGAAAACGCTGTCGTTTATTTCCTACGACCATATAACGGCTGACGCTTTTGTATACCATATACGTAAAAAAGAAAAAGCCGAAAAGAAATACAAGGGCATATTCTTGTGTAAGCGGTTCATCTTGTACATAATAATAGGCACAGACAAGTGTTAAAATAAGGCTGGCATACATAGAAATAGTGATACAAGCAGTACGTTGTCCGCGGTCGCGCATACTATAAAAATTTCTAAACTTTATATATAATCCAAGAGTAGATAAAATAAGAATTGTTGTGATCCCGCCGATAAGGATCATATCCATTTGCAAATATAAGGCAATCAGGAGAATGACCATAAGCATCATAGTCCAAAGAAAAATAAATTTTTGACGATTTAAGTCCAGTTTGTCTTCCTCAGCAAAAGGGTCATGCCGTTTACGATTTCGCTCTTTTACCATTATGACTCTCCTTTCCGTTAAGCAGATAATACTACATTATTATAGCATATTTTTGATTTGACAAGTTAACTTATTTTGTGATATCCTGAATTAGGATAATTAAATAAGTTAAATCAGCCCAATCGGTATCCCGTTTGGGCTTTTGTTATGGAAAGAGAGGTTCGTTATGAAAGCAATAAAAAATTATGATGTCATTATTATTGGAGCAGGTCCTGCTGGTATTTTTACAGCGTTAGAACTGGCTGATAAGGGACTGGATATTCTTATTGTGGAAAAAGGACAAGATATCCGAGAACGAATCGCTACAAGCCTTAATAAAAATGCGCTGACTAAAGACAAGGTTCGCAATGTTGTATGTGGATGGGGGGGTGCTGGAGCTTTTAGTGATGGCAAACTTACACTAACCACTGAGTATGGCGGAAACTTAGATGACTATATGTCAAAAAACGAATTAATGGAAAAAATTAATTATGTAGATACTATATATGGAAAATTTGGTGGAGCAGATCGTAAGGTATATGGTAATGATAATCTGGAGCGTATCCATCAAATACAACGTAAGGCTGCGGCTGCTGATTTGCGTTTTATTCCTGCACGTATCCGTCATTTGGGTACAGATGTCAATGCTCAAATCCTTACAAATATGCGGGATTATCTGGCAGGCAAAGTGGATATTATGGCGGATACGGATGTACAGCATATTCTCGTGGAGGCGGGAAAGGTAAAAGGTGTTCAAATTAAAGAACAGTTCTATACCTGTAAATATTTAGTCTGTGCACCGGGGCGTGAAGGATCGGAGTGGTTTGTGGATGAAGCTGAAAAATTAGGCCTTTCATTTACTTCTAATGCTGTTGATATTGGTGTTCGGGTGGAAATGCCGGCAGAGGTTATGGAACATATTACAGAAGTTGTGTATGAATCGAAATTAATTTATTTCAGCCGCTCTTTTGACGATCGAATCCGCACATTTTGTATGAATCCATATGGTTTTGTTGTTACGGAAAACAACGATGGACTGCTTACTGTGAATGGACATAGTTATGCTCATAAACGCAGTGAAAATACAAATTTTGCTGTTCTTGTTTCAAAATGTTTTACGGAGCCATTTCATGAACCTATCAAATATGGGAAATATATTGCACGTCTAGCTAATATATTAGGTGGCGGCGTCATTGTACAGCGTTTGGGTGATTTTCTTGACGGCCGTCGGTCGACACCGGAACGTATACGCCGTGGTTTGGTGCGACCGACGATGGCCAGTGCAACACCAGGAGATTTATCTTTGGTTTTACCATATCGCCATTTGCAGGATATTAAAGAAATGATGGAAGCATTGGATGTTATCGCACCGGGAGCTAATTCACGCCATACGTTGTTATATGGTGTAGAAGTTAAATTTTATTCAAGCCGCATGCAGCTTAATAATAAACTGGAAACGAAAATTCCCAATTTTTTTGCTATTGGTGACGGAGCGGGTATAACTCGTGGTCTTGTACAAGCTTCAGCGGCGGGAGTAACTGTTGGGCGTGAGATTCTTGTGCGAGAAGGAAAATAATATTACCATCTACCGAATACAGGGTTGATAGTGTATAATGATATAACTAAGATAAAAAATGCTGTCAAGTGAATACGACAGAGGGTAATTTTTTCAAAAAGGGGAGATTATAGTGATAGAACGCTATACGAAAGAAGAAATGGGTAAGATTTGGGCAGAATTCAATGAATGGGATACACTGAAACAGGTTGAAATACTGTCCAGTGAAGCACAGTCGAAGTTAGGACTTGTACCTGAGGAAGCAGCTAAGGACATTCGTGAAAAAGCAAAGTTTTCTGTAGATCGTATCCATGAAATTGAAGCGGAAACGCATCATGATATTGCTGCTTTCGTATCGAATCTCTCAGAAAACGTCGGGGAATCGGGGAAATATATTCATTTGGGTCTGACTTCTACAGATGTAAAAGACACCGCTATGGGCTATATGCTTAAGCAGGCTTCGGATATTCTCATTAAGGATTTGAAAACATTTCGTGAAGTTTTGCGCCGGCGTGCTGTTGAATTTAAATATACTCCTATGATTGGCCGTACGCATGGTATTCATGCTGAAGCTACGACATTTGGACTTAAACTTTGTGTATGGCTTGCTGAAACAGATAGAAATATCGAACGCATGAAACATGCAAAAAAAGCAATTGCTGTTGGTAAAATTTCGGGCGCTGTCGGGACCTATGCTGATATTGATCCTTTTGTCGAACAATATGTTTGTGAAAAGCTGGGCATTGAACCGGCTCTGATTTCTACACAAACCTTACAGCGTGATCGTCATGCGGAGTTTGTGTCGACACTTGCTGTTATTGCTAGTTCTATTGATAAATTCGCAACAGAAATCCGACACCTCCAACGGACAGAAGTTCGTGAAGCGGAAGAATATTTTAGTCCAAAGCAAAAAGGATCATCTATTATGCCGCATAAACGAAATCCTATTACGTGTGAACGCATGTGTGGTCTTGCGCGTGTAATCCGCGGTAATTCTCAAGCAGCATTGGAAGATGTGGCACTTTGGCATGAACGGGATATTTCTCACTCTTCTGTAGAACGTATTATTCTTCCGGATAGTACGATTGCGCTGGATTATATGCTCCAGACTTTTACAAACGTTATGGACCGCCTTATTGTATATCCAGATAAGATGCTCAAAGATTTAAATCTTACAGGCGGACTTATTTACAGTCCGATCCTGCTTAATACACTTGTGGAAAAAGGTGCTGTTCGCGAACAGGCGTATCGATGGGTACAGCGTAATGCGATGAAACGTTGGCTTGAAGGAGAAGATTTTTTGGAAAATTTAAAAAAAGACGAAGATGTTGCTAATTTTATGACAACGGAAGAAATCGAAAGTTGTTTTGACGTCAATAAGATGCTTCGTCATGTAGATACTATCTTTGCTCGATTTGGCCTATAAAAAATTCAACTAAAAGAGACCTCGAAAGAATACATTTTTTTTGAGGTCTCTTTTAGTTGAGCTTTATCTAGTAACATGATAAAATACAAATGACGGAGACCTATTGTTATAGTTATTGTGAAGGAGCATATGATGGAAGAGAACAAAAAAGAGTACGAAAAAGCCATAGCATATATTCGTTCATTAATTATAAAAAAAAAGATAACAATTGGCAGTCGGATTCCCTCGGAACGAAAAATTGCCGAGACATTGTTTATTAGCCGTAATTCTACACGGGAAGCCTTGAAACGGTTAGAAAATATGGGACTTATTGAGAGTCAGCAGGGACGCGGAAATTATTTAAGTGGTAATATTGCACAAAGCTTTTCTAATGCTATTGAAATGATGATTATCTTACATCAAACTAATGCAGCTGATATCTGCCAATTTAGACGAGGTATTGAAAAAACTATTTATGATTTGGCGTATAAAAAACGAGATGAAAATAAGTATCTTTTTAAAATGACTGAATTATTAGATGTTTTTCCCACTGCCGATTTAGAAATGCAAATTAAGATTGATGAAGAAATTCATTATTTACTAGTTCGTGCAACAAAAAACACGTTGTTGATTACCATGATGAATTCTATTTCTGCTGTGTATAGACAGTGGATTGGTACGGTATTGCGACATGCTTCGCCGGATATTATGAAGCAGTTGCATAATGCTCATATTGCTATTTATAAAAGTTTTGTGCAGGGAAATCCCAAACAGGGAATTCAAGCCATTGATCAGCATTATGATATAATAGATCGCATGTCATTGACGATACATATATAATTTTTAATAAAAATGGGAGCGGCAGTTCCCGAGCAGAGTAAGGTACTTTTTTATAGACTTTTTAGATTAAGTGTGGTATTATAACATCGTAAATTGGTAGTACCAGTGATGGCGGGTGTATTTATCTATTAGTTTTATTGTTGAAGGGAGTTTAGATTATGAAAATTGTACTGCTTGAATCTTTAGGAATTAGTAAAGAACTTCTTGAATCGTATGTTAAACCGTTAAGGGAAAAGGGATATGAATTTGCAGCTTATGAACGCAGTGATGACACGGCTGTTCAAATTGAAGAAGCAAAGGATGCAGATATCCTTATTATTGCGAATATGCCATTGAAGGCAGCTGTTATTAACGCCTGCCCGAAGCTTAAATATATTAATGTTGCTTTTACGGGAGTAGATCATGTTGATCTTGCTGCGGCAAAAGCTAAAGGAATTGCCGTCAGTAACGCTTCCGGGTATTCTACGGTGGCAGTGGCAGAATTGACACTGGCAATGATTTTGTCACTTTTGCGTTATGTCCCTCAGGTGGATAGAGCATGCCGTGCTGGGGGTACAAAAACTGGTTTTATTGGCACGGAATTAGAAGGGAAAACAGTTGCACTGATTGGTACTGGCGCGATTGGTAACCGGGTGGCTCAGCTTGTACATGCTTTTGGAGCAAAGATTATTGCATATAATGGTTTTTCACATAAATCAAATACAGATATAATCACTTATCTTCCGATGAAAGAAATAATGGAGCAGGCCGATATTGTATCGTTGCACTGCCCTGTAACAGATAAATCTAAAGGAATTATTAATGCAAAAACTCTTTCTTATATGAAACCGACTGCAATTCTTGTTAATGAAGCCCGGGGACCTGTTGTCGATTCACAGGCTCTTGCAGATGCTCTTAATAAGGGACAAATTGCGGGTGCTGGCATTGACGTTTTTGAAAAGGAACCACCTCTTGATACGAACCATCCGCTCCTCCATGCAAAAAATACTATTGTTACTCCGCATGTTGCTTTTGCTACACAAGAGTCTATGCAAAAACGTGCTGTTATTGTTTTTGATAATATTGACACATATCTTACGGGAAATCAAAGAAACGTTATCTTGTAAAAAATACGTCTGAAGCAGATACATTGTTTTTATTGGTGTATCTGCTTTTTTGTACAAAAAAAAACAACCATTGTCATGGTAAATGGTTGTTTTAAGCAAGAAAAATAAATGGAAAGTCATTTATGTAATATACATATACAACAATAAAATATAAATTATTTCCCCGGTGATGACTGGGCAATAATTTTCTTGCCTTCTAAATAAATTGTTGCAGGGTGAGTAATTTTTTTTTCAATAAGATCAATCAGCAGATGCATACATTGGGCGCCGATCGCACCCATAGGGATATCAATGCGCGATAAGGATGGAACGGCATAATCATTTAATTCAGGCATGTTGATGCCGACTGTAAAGACTTCAAGGTCACGAGGGATAGACACGCCTAATTCATGACAAGCAAAAAGCATTCCGTGAGCTAATACATCTGATTCGCAAAACATTGCTTTAGGAAGGCGCTTTTCTGCATACAATTTTTTACAAACATCAATGGCGCTGGCAGAAGATGTATTGCAAAGTATGATTTTATCCTCTTGCAGCGGATGGCCTGCTTCTGCATATGTATCAAGAAAACCTTTCATCCATTTACGCATAATGGGAAATGTTGTGCCATGTGTGAGTACAGCAGCATCAAAAAGGTTTTTGCTGAGAAAATGATGAGCGACTTGTTTACCCACTTTATAGTTATCCATAGTAACGCTGCTGAATTTATCCATTTCACGATTAAAAAGTACAATTGGAAAAGAAGGTGTCCATGTATTTAAAAATTCTAAATCTTTATCAGACATATTGGCGATGATGATACCGTTGAAAAAAGTGTTCTGTGTAAGCGCCATTTGTTCCTTTAGCTGGTCTACTTTATATGGAACAACGGTTAAATGAATGTGTTTTTTCTGGCACAGCATTTCTTCCTGGAGGCCTAATGTAATTCGAGCTAAATAGTTAATACGAAAATCTGTAGCCCAATAAAATGCTACAGCATAGCTGTCTTCCTGCATAGATCGCAACTTTTTTGCGGATTGATTTGGTACGTAATTTAACTTTTTTGCTATTTGATAAATCCGGGTCTGCGTATCCTGAGAGATTTTGCGTTCTTTTCCCTTGCCATTTAATACAATAGATACAGTGGCGATGGATACACCGGCATCTTTGGCGATATCTTTTATTGTAGACATAGTATGCACCTCAATTTCTATTATGTATTGTGACACAAATGTTAGTATTTTTCAATTCATTTTAGTAAAATCAATTATGATTTTACTAAAATGAATGTATGTATAAAGAGAATATATAGATAAGAATAACAAAATATCAAAAAAAAATGCAATATGAGAGTGTTGTGTTATATTGCTGTAAGGTAGAAGTTCTTGCTTGTATGAGTTACAATAATAAACAGATGTATTTAATTTAGTGAAAGGATGAATATATATGGCAGAGGTTCGATTGGGTTGTGATGCACATATTTCAGCGGTGCATATGGTATTGGGAAAAGATTTGAATCCACATGATACGTTGTTTGCCGGACAGGCAGCCTCTTACATGATAGAATGTGGTTTTTTAGCCGTACAAAATTTTTTACAGACATCCCATATTGTGTGTGCTGGATTAGAGCGATTATCTTTTCTTCAGCCTGTACATAAAAATGATTCTATTCGTATTGCAAGTACGATTATTTATGCAGGAACAGCTAGTGTAGGAGTTTATATTTGCATGACAATTCTTCCTGTGAAAGAAAAAGCAGCGGAATGTTTTGTGACATTTGCACATATTGATGAAGCGTCCGGGAGGCCTTTGCCGCATTATGTAAAACTGGCTGCGCTGGAAACATCTGCGTTAGAGCGGCAGCAATTATATTGCCGATTGAAGGAGTGCTGCTAGATGAATTTTGCAGAAGAAGTGGAACAACGCATCAATAATATGGCAAAACCCCCAGGCAGTTTAGGTATATGGGAGAAGCAAATCCGTAAAGTGTTTTTGGCATGGGGACATTTTGAAAAAAAACTTAATCCGGTACATCTTATTTTTGCCGCTGATAATGGTGTTGTCCGATCGGGAATTGTTCAGCAGCTTCCTGAGATTACATATATGCAGTCAAAACATATGGTAGAAGGTTCGGCAGCGGTAAGCTGTTTTTGCCGCTGCAATAACATTCCATGGCAGGTTGTTGACGTTGGCATTGACCATGAAGAGGCGGTAGGGATAAATTATAAAGTGGCTCGTGGTACGAAAGATTTTTCTGTAGAGCCGGCGATGACAAAGGAGGAATTGAATAAAGCGTTGAAAGCCGGCCAAAATATGGTATATTGGGCCAAAGAAAAAGGATATAATTTTCTTTCCTTTGGTGAAATGGGAATTGGTAATACAACCACTTCTGCGGCCGTTTTAACGGCAATTGCACCACCTAATGCAGCCTTTCTTGTAGGCTATGGTTCCGCACAGGGGAACTATAGCCAGGTTCTGCAAAAACGTGAAATAGTTAGCAAGGGAGTAAAGCGATATGCACCGCAGATTCATACGGCGGCGGATGCGATCAGATATGTCGGTGGTTTTGATTTGGCTGCCTTGTGTGGTGCGATGCTGGCCTGTAGGGAACACCAGCTGCCGTTTTACATTGATGGCTTTATTACTGCCGTAGCATTAGCATGTGCCGTTCAGCTAAACCCTGAGGTCAAAAACTATTCCTTGCCGTCTCATATGTCGAGAGAATCGGGGATGGGCATGGCATTGCGTATGGCCGGCATTGATGAATATGAGGTGCCTATTCATGCAGAGATGGCTTTGGGGGAAGGAACAGGAGCTGTTTTAGCGACCGTTATTTTGAAGTCGGTGCTGTATGCAGTTACGAATATGGCTACTTTGTCCAGTATTAATCGTGAGGCAGAAGCAGTAGCGCAGGAAAAAACTGTTCCATAATAAATAAGGAGAAATAAAGATGGAAATCAGCATAGAAGAGAAAACACGAATGCAGGCATGTGAAATATTTAAAAAAATGGGAATTACAGAAGAAGAAGCCGTAGTACTGTTTTATGAACGAGTGATAGCCTGTGGAAGGATGCCGTTTGGACGGATAGAATCAAAGAAACAAGATAAGATAAAAAAAACTCGCATGAATGCACGTTTTGCTGAATGGGATGCTTTTTAAGCGATAAGCAGTATATTGTATACATGTAAAACTATATTTTCTTTTATATAATAATAGAGTATAATTAATATGCAATAAAGAGATAGTACCCTGCTGCAGGGTGTATATAGTATGCATTACGATGTACTGTATAAAGTAAGAACCCGGCTAACCAAGCCGGGTTCTTACTTTATACAGTATCGTAAAGGGGAAGAAAATAAGGAGGGATTTTACATGAGTAAGAGCATGGCGGCATCCCACGCAATGGGGAAAAAATTGAGTGATGCTATTTTTGGTGCTAGTGGAGCAGCAGTAGCAGCAGCTAGAGTGCATGGAGCAGAGCATGTGATAAATGCTACTATTGGAGCGTATATGGATGAAGAAGAAACATTAGCATGTATTCCAACCGTAGAAAACGTATTCCGCAAGCTATCAATACAGGATATTATCCAATATGCGCCTATTGCCGGACTCCCGGAATATTTGGAGGATGTTATTAATGTAACCTTTGCGGGACAACGGCCGGAGGGATATATGGAAGCAGTTGCTACTGCCGGAGGTGCTGGCGCAGTTCATCATGCTATTGCTAATTATGCGGAAACAGGCGATCAAGTATTAACTTCTGATTGGTATTGGGGACCGTATAGTGTATTATGCCGGGAAGTGGGTTGCAATTTGACGACATATTCTTTATTTGATAAAGATCGAAATTTTAATACTTGTTCTTTTTCTAATAAAGTTACAGAAATATTAAAAAATCAAAACTCACTGCTTATTATTATTAATACACCGGCACACAATCCAACGGGATATACTCTGTCTAAAGAAGATTGGGCTCAAGTTCTCGAGGTATGCCGTAAATGTGTGGAAAATGGCAAACGTATTTCTATTCTTGTTGATATTGCGTATATTGCATATGCTGGAGAAAAAAATGAAACACGACGTTTTATGAAGTTGTTCAGTCATCTCCCAGACGAACTTTTTATTATGTTTGCCTTCAGTATGTCCAAGGGATATACGTTGTATGGACAACGTATGGGGGCGCTTATTGGCTTGTCTGCTAATAAAGATATCATTAATGAATTTAGAGCTGTGAGCGAATACACAAGCCGGGCTACGTGGTCTAATACTAACCGAGCGGCAATGACAACATTGATACAGATCCAATCAGATCCGATATTGTTAAAAAAGTTTGAGACAGAACGGGAAAGTTTTTATCAAATTATCCGTCAGCGGGCGGCAGTCTTTATGAAAGAAGCAAAAAATTGCGGATTGCCGGCGCTTCCTTATAAAGCGGGATTCTTTTTGTCTATTCCGTCGAAAGATCCGGATGCTGTTTGTCATAAGCTGCATGATGATTTAATATTTGCTGTGCCGCTGAAACTGGGAGTTCGTATTGCTGTCTGTGCTGTTACAACAAGAAAAATGGCAGGACTGGCAGATAAAACGATGAAAGCACTGCAATTTGTGGAAGGGTAAGCTTTAATGGATGAAAGAAAGATCACAGCATTTTTTTGAGTTGATGTTTCGTGCCGCAGTATAAAAATTCTGATAGAAATATTGTTGTTTCTATTAGAATTTTTATACTGCGGTTTTTTTATTATTGATTATTTTGCATATTTTGAATTAGAAAGGGTCAGATACTGATGGGGGCACAATGTGATGGGCAGCGGCAGCTGCGTTAGCACGTTTTTCATGTAATTCAACACGGCGCTGTACCACATGCATCCAGCGTGGTGTGAACATACCGCGGTGGCCAATCGTGATATAATATAATGGAATAGCTGCGATGGCGATAAAACAAGCAAGGTAATAGACACTGGAAAAACCATAAGTAGGTACCAGTTCACCGAGCATGTAAGGGCCAATACCAACACCTAAATCAATTAAAACAAAAAAAGTTGATGTTGCAAGACCTATTTGATTGCTGGGGATACCGTAAATTGCCAGAGCTTGCCCTGCGGAAGTAACCGTGCTGTAACTAAGTCCGAGAAAGATACCACCTAAGATGAAATAAGTAGTTGACGAAGCAAGACCGAGTATAGCCATGCACAGAGCCAGAATGATCAATGTGGGATACATGACGATATTGCCGCCAAAACGGTCGAGCAAGTGACCTGTAATAGGACGGCTGAATAGAGACGTTAATGCATAGGCAAAAAAGAAAAGACTGCCGCCGGCAGCAAGTTCCTGCGCATCCGCATAAGCACCCATAAAGCTAAGTACGGCAGAATATGCTATACCGCAAAGGAACGATATGCACGAAATCGGTAACGCACGAACTGCGAAAAAACTGTTGAAAGAAACTTTACGAAGTGTTGTTTTCTCTTCTGCAGAACAAGTATGTTCTGGAGAATGCAGTAAAAGCGATAGGATTAAAGTGACTATTGCTAATATCATGCAGACGTAGAGATTGAGTGAAAAGTTTCCGCCGCTGCAGAGGGCAATACCTAGGAATGGACCGGCAGCGGAGGCTAATGTATTCCCGAGTGCATAATACCCAATTCCCTCACCTCTTCGGTCAGCCGGGACAATAGCGCCAATTATCGTGCTGGCAGCGGTGGCAGATATGCCATAGGCTATGCCGTGAAAGCATCGTACAGCAAAAAATGAAACAATAGTACTGGCAGAAAAATACAAGGGAATGGCTGTTAAGTATAAGACAGTCCCTATAATTAATAACTTTTTACGCCCTAATATGTCAATAATATGTCCCGTAATAATTCTTGAAAGAAGTGCCCCAATAATAAAAATTCCTGAGGCGAGTCCGGCTTCGCTGATAGAAGAATGCCAGGTGACGATAGAATAATTTGTAGACCATAGCATAAGCTGATAAAAAATAACATATAAAAGAAAATTGATGCTAGTGTCAAGAATAAAATTTCGTGTCCATAATTTACTTTTCATAAACTGGGTTCTCCTTCATTAATACGCGATAGCATTTTTTGTAATTGATGTTGTTCCTCTGCATCCAGCATCTGAAAAAAATCAATTTCAAGTTTTCGGATCTGCAAATTGATTACCGTAAAATGTTGTTGGCCTTTTACGGTAAGAGAAATACGCTTTTCTCTTTGATCGCGGCCCGTTTCTTCACATATCCAGCCTTTTTCCAGAAATTTATTTTTCATGGCGGTAATTGCCGGTTTTTTTATCATGTAGTAGCGGGCAGCAGCAACTAATGGAGTGGCAGTATGATGATGTAAATATACGATAAAAGCCCATTGAGAATAGGTAATACCAAAATTTTTTAATAGTTCATTTTCAGCCTTGATCATTCGTCGTGCGGCATAGGATAATTCTTGAAATAAAGGGTTCATTAGATACTCCTTAGTTTTAAAACAACAAATTAATAGTTAATTAAGTTAACCAAATTACAAGACAATAATATACACTTTTTTTATGAAGAAAGCAAGGAAGATATAAATTTTCATTGTATTATTAATGCAGAGATGAATACGATACATGTTTTATGCTGGTACCCGATTTTCATTACTTTCTATTTTTGCCAGTATAAAGTATAATTATCATAGTGCAATGTGTTGTATTATTTTCTTCATGCAAAGGACGTGATTTTATGCAATTCCGAATCTTGATAGGAGATATAACAAAATGGAAAGCCGATGCAATTGTTAATTCGGCAAATTCGACGTTATTAGGTGTCAGTGGAACGGACAGTGCGATTCATCGGGCTGGGGGTGTATCTTTAACTGCTGCTTGTCGAAACCTTCGCGGCTGTCCGGAAGGAAAAGCCAAAATTACGTATGGCTATCATTTGCCGGCACGGTTTGTAATACATACCGTGGGCCCCTTGTGGACGGGTGGTAAAAAAAACGAGGATAAAATTCTTATTTCCTGCTATCAACAAAGCTTGGCGCTGGCTAAAGAGCGAGAATTGCATCATATTGCCTTTACTTCTATAGCAACTGCGGATAAACGGTATCCTTTGGCAAAAGCAGCGGCTACTGCTGTACCTGTTATCATGACTGATGGTATGGGATTGGACCGGATTGATATGGTGTGCCCTGATAAAATGACACAAGATGCCTATACTAAGGCAACTGTTATATTCTGGTTGGAGTATCTAGCTACAGCTGATAAAAATGAAAAACTGGAGTGTATTGACGAAGCAATGTCGGCCTTAACGTTACTGCATATGAAGGAAAATGAGCCCGATCCGATTCTTTTATCTGAGGGAATACGGCAAATGAAAGGATTTTTACGACCTTTTCTCGATATACGAAAAAAAAATAGTATTATTGATATGGAAAAAGCGGCATTACAAATTATGGAAGCATATTGAAGTAATTTATATGAAGTAATTTATATATAGTAATATAAAGGGGGATAAAAATGACTGCAAAAGATGGAACCCATGCGGTTGAAATTGCAATTACATGTCCAAAATGCCAAGGTGAGGGGAGCTTTAAAACTTGGGATTGCATTGATGCGGATAAGAATCCCGAACTGAGAGAACGGTTGCTGCACGACCCGATGTTGTTTTTTTACTTTTGTCCGAAGTGCTTTTCTAGGATTCGTATTGATGCACCTTGTTTATATATTGATCGGGGCAGGGAATTTATGGTTTGGCTTGTGCCTGATATAAATATGGAAATGAGTCTTGGTGAACTTCGTGATTTTTTCGGAGTGGGCGATTATGAAAGTTACTGTTGCCGCACGGCACGTTCGTGGGGCGAATGGCGGGAAAAAATTATTGAATTGGAAAGTTCCTATGATGATCGCTTGTATGAATTTATAAAATATGGGGCGTTCCATCTTTTGAAAGAGGAAGAAAAAAAACAATTTTATCTTCCTGCGTATCATGTGGAATATGCAGAAGATAATGAGAAAAATGATGAATTAGCATTAATTTTTATGAAAAATGATGAAGATAAATCAACATATTCGTACCCTATTTCAAAAAATATCTTGGAAATCAGCAACGATATTTTCCAACCTCTTATGGATCGAATTCCCGAACTTTCCAGCAGAGGAACCTTTCAACGATATGATTACAATTGGGCAAAAATGGTGGTGGAACATCTTTTGACTACTGTCATGGGAGATGCTGGAAATGATAAAGATAGTTTAAAAAAAATTATTGTTCTTTGGTTTCAAGGCTTGGGAAAAGAAATTTTTGGAGCGGATATTGAACCGCATAAAGATTGACAAGCGGAGTATTTATATGATATACTTGTAAAAGTTAGGTGCTTGACACCTAGCTTTTTTAGTTGTGGAAAAATAATCTTGACTTTGATTGCTTGTTTGTGATAAAGTATTATAGCAATCATGCGCGAGTTAGGCTTGCGATTACTAATTTGATTATTACTGAGAGAGGTGTAAGGGATGCGTACTGCGATTACATTAGCATGCACAGAATGCAAACAGCGTAACTACCGGACAAACAAAAATAAGAAAAATAATCCGGATCGTTTGGAATTAAAGAAGTATTGCCCGTTCTGCAAAAAAGAAACATTACATAAAGAAACGAAATAATTCTGTGTATTAAGTAAGACTATCAAGGTCTAACTTAAGGATGTGAGAGGTCATATGGCAACACCGAGTGCGGCGTCGCAAAAAAAGAAAAAAAAGGGATCGGGCAATTTCCTACGTGAAGTAAAAGTAGAAATGAAAAAGGTAATCTGGCCGACAAAAAAAGAAATGATTACATACACCGTAATGGTGTTTGTTACGATGATTGTTGTTATGGCTGTTATTGCTGTGTCAGATGGTGTTTTTTCTCAATTGTTTAAACTGCTCCGCTTAGTAGTTGGATAGGGGGCCCGAGTATAGATGGAAACAAACAAAAAATGGTATGTCATCCATACGTATTCCGGTTATGAAAATAAAGTAATGGCCAACTTGGAACGCAAGGTCAAATCTATGGGTATGGAAGATATGGTAAGCCGTATACTTGTGCCGATGGAAGATGAAGTGGATATGAAAGACGGACAGAAACGCACGGTTAAACGTAAAGTGTTTCCGGGGTACGTCTTAGTGGAAATGGAAGTTAATGACCGTTCTTGGTATGTCGTTCGCAATACGCCGGGCGTTACCGGTTTCGTCGGTTCAGCTACGAAACCCATTCCGTTAGAACCGGACGAAGTTAAGCGCATTCTTAAATCGCAGGGTATGGATAATGAATCGCGTCCGCATATTTCGGTAGAAGTAGGCGAACAAGTTCGTATTACATCCGGTCCATTTGAAAACTTCATTGCCGTTATTACGGAAATTAATGAAGAAAAAGGAACCTTAAAAGGCCTTATTGATATGTTTGGCCGGGAAACATCGGTAGAAGTCGACTATTCTCAAATAGAGAAGAGTCTGGAATAAATGCTTCTAATGCGGTACTTGTTGCCGCGAGTGGGAGGATATTAAAATCCGTTTAACCACATCTTGTATTGTAAGGAGGTGTAACAACCATGGCAAAAAAAGTAGCAAGAATGGTAAAACTTCAATGCGAAGCTGGCAAAGCAACTCCGGCGCCTCCGATTGGTCCGGCATTAGGCCAGGCTGGTGTCAACATTATGGCATTTGTAAAGGAATTCAATGAACGGACTGCAAAACAGGTCGGCTATATTATTCCTGTTGAAATTACTGTTTATGACGATAGATCCTTTACTTTCATTACGAAGACGCCGCCTGCAGCTGTATTATTAAAGAAAGCAGCAGGTCTTGACAAGGCTTCGGGTGAACCGAATAAGAAAAAAGTTGCAAAATTGGGACGCGACAAAGTCCGTGAAATTGCGGAAACAAAGATGCCTGACTTGAATGCTAACACAGTTGAACAGGCAATGAAGATGATTGAAGGCACTGCACGCAGCATGGGCATTGATATCGTTGATTGATGCGTATCCCGTGGAAGGGGATATCCCCGTCATTACCACATAAGGAGGAAATTAGATGGCAAAAGTAGGCAAGAAATATGCTGAAGCTGCAAAACTGGTTGATAAAGCAAAACTGTATGAACCGGCTGAAGCAATTGATATCTTGAAAAAAATGGATACGGCCAAATTTGACGAAACCGTTGAATTGTCTGTTAATCTGAATGTTGATCCGAAATATGCTGATCAGCAGGTGCGGGGTGCTATTGTATTGCCGCATGGTATCGGTAAATCCAAAACGGTTCTTGTATTTGCTGAAGGCGATAAAGAAAAAGAAGCTCAAGAAGCCGGTGCTGATTTTGTCGGGGCAGAAGAGCTGATTGAAAAAATCAAAGGTGGCTGGACGGATTTTGATGTAGCGATTGCTACACCGAATATGATGGGAAAAGTTGGCCGTTTAGGTAAGATTTTAGGACCTAAAGGGTTGATGCCTAATCCGAAAATTGGTACGGTAACGATGGACGTAGCAAGAGCTGTCGAAGAAAGTAAAGCTGGTAAAGTAGAGTACCGTACGGATAAAGCAGGTATTATTAATTCTCCTATCGGCAAAAAATCGTTTGATGCGAAAAAGTTGATTGAAAATCTGACTACTCTTGTTGATACAATCGTCAAGGTTAAACCGTCAGGTGCAAAAGGTCAATATATCAAGTCTATTACTGTAAGCTCTACAATGGGACCTGGTATCCGTATTAATCAGTTCAGCGTTAAAGGGATTGTAAAAGCTGACGAAAATTAAATATCTTTCTTAGCTGTAGACTGAGGGTATGTATAATGGACGTAAGTCCGCCATCTGAGGCTATGTAACTAGTAGATATATAAATTGAAACTAGTTCGGCCTCATATTATTAATGAGGCCGTTTTTTGTTTGCTAAGACGATATAAATCCCAAATTAAGGAGGTGTATCGAATAATGTCTAATTATGAAAAAAAACCTGTTTCTGCAGAAAAAGCAGCTGTTGTTGCCGATATGAAAGAAAAATTGACAACATCAAAAGGTGCTGTCCTTGTTGGTTTTACAGGACTTACTGTGGCACAGGTAACAAAACTTCGCCGTAAATTCTTAGCAGGTGGTGTGGAATATAAGGTTATTAAAAATACTTTAACCCGCATTGCTGCTAATGAATCTGGATTGGAAGCTTTGGGTGAACACTTAGAAGGTCCGACAGCCTTGGCGTTTTCAACAGAAGATGCAATTGCTCCAGCAAAAATCTTAAAGGAATTCATCAAAGAAACCAAGACGCAGGCTTTAGAAATCAAAGCAGGTTTAGTCGATGGACAGGTAATTGACAGTGTTGCTGTGAATGCGTTGGCAGATTTACCAAGTCGCGAAGAACTTCTTGCAAAATTGGTTGGCAGTATGCAGGCGCCGATTTCCGGCATTGTCAATGTACTGCAGGGCAATATACGCAATATGGTATATGTGCTTAATGCTGTACGAGAACAAAAAGAAGAACAAGCTAGTGCTTAATTTTTAATTCACAAAAAAGATACTTGGAGGTATTTTAAAATGACTAAAGAAGAAATCATGCAAGCCATTGAAAACATGACCGTTTTAGAACTTTCTGAATTGGTAAAAGCTATGGAAGAAAAATTTGGTGTGTCCGCTGCTGCTCCGGTTGCCGTTGCTGCTGCTCCGGCCGCTGCTGCTGCTGAAGAAGAAAAAACTGAATTTGATGTTATTCTTAAAGAAGCCGGTGAAAAGAAAATCGGTGTAATTAAAGTTGTCCGCGAAGTAACAGGCCTTGGCTTAAAAGATGCTAAAGCTCTTGTTGATGGCGCTCCTGCTGCCGTTAAGGAAGGTGCTGCTAAAGCGGATGCTGAAGCTCTTAAAGCTAAATTGGAAGAAGCTGGCGCTACTGTTGAATTGAAATAATAATTTTCATATCAAATAGTGAACTGATATACGATATGCTTATTTTGTGGAACCATGATGAAATGAGGTAATTTACTTCATTTTTATTATGGTTCCATTTTATTTTACAATAAAATGGTTTTGGCGATATGTATGAAGTTCGTTACTGGAACCATTTTTTATTTTTGTGTGTTTTAACAAACTTGGTCAGATTTTGTCGAAATAAGTTTTCTATTTATGAGAGAAAAAAGCGGTATGCTAAATTAGCAGGGAAATGAGTTGTTTAGTAAAATATAGATTATTTTTGTGTAATGCATATGAAAAGTTGTTGTATTTTAAAAATATACAATAGCTTTTCTGTAAGTAGAAAATTCATAATTAAAATTCCTATTTGACTAATATAGGAAAAATATGGGAAAATATAAATATGTTGTAATAGGTATACCTCGTATGTAAAAGAAGGCATTGATATGGCTGATATTTCCCTAAAACTTCAATTAAAACCAAAAATGACGCAGATTCAAAGCTTAACGATCAAAATACTGGGATTACAAACACAAGATTTAACAGAGTTTCTCTATGAGCAGATTACAGATAACCCGCTATTAGATGTCCGCTATCCTGATGTGAAACGAAGCAATACCCATATAGCAGAAAAACCCATTGATAATATTCACAGCCGCGAAGATTCGCTGGAAGAAATGCTTATGAAACAGCTGCGTGTCCTTACTATCCCTAAAAAAATACAAATGGCGGCGGGATTGGTTATTCATTCGCTTGATGAAAAAGGTTTTTTTACAGATAATTTAGATAGTATTGGAATGGATTATGGCATTGCGTTAGCTGAGATGGAGCAAGGGCTGGCTGTTGTGAAAACACTGGATCCCCCGGGGATTGGAGCTTCTGGCATTAATGAAGCATTACTAATTCAGACACGTCGCTGTGAAAAGGTACCAGATCATACCTTGGAATTGCTGCAATACCATTACGAAGACTTTCTTAAAGGAAAATGGCAACGGCTGCGGACAGAAATGAATATTTCTGACACAGAATTGAAATGTATATGCGATTTTTTAAAAAAACTATCATTACAGCCCGCACAGCAGATTATACAAAAAGAAGAATTTGTCCGAGCTGATATGGAAATATATAAGGATGAAAAAGGAGATTTGGCGATACGGATGCTGGAAGACATTCCGGATGTATTTTTTCGGGATGATTTATATGCTTCATACGAAAAAGAGGGAGATCGTAAAACAAAAAAATATATTCATAAAGCACGGCGGGCTTTTATGGACTTACAGTCAGCATTGGCATACCGCAGACGATCGATTTTTGCTGTCGTAACGGCGATGACACAACATCAGAAAAGTTTTTTTTTGCAAGGGGAAGCACTTTGTCCGTTAAATCAAAAGGAATTAGCGGAAGAAACCGGGCTTAGTACGTCTACGGTCAGTCGTGTTTGTCGGGATCGTTATGTTTTGTTTGATCGAAGAATATATGCTATACAGGATTTTTTTGCTCAGTCGTATAGCCGGATTAGTGATAAAAACGAAACAGACTATATTTCAAGCCGGGCTATTATGGGGAAAATTGCTCGTTTTATTAAAGAAGAGGATGTTAAACATCCGTATTCGGATCAGCAAATTGCTGTATATCTACAGGGCCAGGATATATTAATTGCCCGGAGGACTGTTGCTAAATTCAGATTGATTTTAGGAATTGCCAATAGTAATATGCGTCGTCATATGCATGAATGATTTAGTACGATGGACAATAAAGGCGCTTGTAACATACAAATACCCTCCTGATTTTTCCGGAGGGTATTTGTATATACATAAAATTGCTATAAAATATGGCTTAGTCGTCCTATTTACTTTCAAAGAATGCCTTATAGGCCAAATAACCACAATAGGCATCGGTTTTGGCTACAATTTCCAGAGGAGCATGCATGCTCAGCATAGCGACACCGCAATCGACAACTTCACAACCCCAATCAGCCATAATATAAGCGATGGTACCGCCACCTCCTTGATCTACTTTGCCTAATTCACCAGTTTGCCAAGGAACATTGGCCGCATTGAATGTCTGCCGGATTTTTGACACAAATTCGGCATTCGCATCATTGCTTCCCGATTTACCGCGAGCTCCGGTATATTTGCAGATACATATGCCATAGCCAAGTTTAGCTGAGTTTGCTTCTTCATAGGCATCGGCAAATATAGGATCAAGAGCAGCGCTGACATCAGCGGAAAGAACTTCACTATGTCTCAATGTACGCCGCAGTGCAAGATCATCTGTATGCCCTTGCAAAGCAAGTACTTCTGCTAAAAAATCTAGGAAAAATGAAGATTGGACGCCGGTGTTACCAACGGAACCGATTTCTTCTTTGTCTGTAAAAAGTGATACTTGTGTGTGTGATCCTTTTTCCGCATTAAGGATTGCAGTAAGGCTGGCGTATGAGCAGACACGATCATCATGGCCGTAAGACATGATCATTGATCGATCGAGGCCGGCATCACGGCTTTTTTGAGTAGGAACAATTTCTAATTCAGCGCTAGCAAAGTCCTCCTCTTCAATTCCGTATTTTTCTTTTAATAAAGTTAGGATAACCGGTTTTGTTTTTTCTTCTGTGCTGTTGCAACCAAGTATGGGCATAAGCATTTCGCCCTGAATAGCTTCGCTGAGTTTTTTTTCACTTTGATCTTTTGCCAAATGGGGAAGTAAATCATTAATAAATAAAACAGGATCATTTGGATTTTCGCCCAGCGCTATATCTATTTTTTCTCCTGCAGTTGTATAAACAACACCAATGAGACTTAGTGGCATGCAGACCCATTGGTATTTCCGAATACCGCCGTAATAATGGGTTTTTAGATATACTATTTTTTTGTTTTCGACAACGGGGGCTGCTTTTAAATCAAGGCGGGGAGAATCAATATGTGATCCGACAATCTTTAAGCCTGCAGGTAGCGGATTTTCACCGATAACTGCAAGAATAGCTGATTTTCCTTTTTGATTCCAGTAAATTTTGTCGCCAGGAACCAGCGAAGCAACATCCTCTATAGACCGAAAACCGGCGGCTTCCGCCTGACGTATAATTTCCTTTACCGCAAGACGTTCCGTTCTGGCGGTATCAAGGAATTCTTTGTAGGTTTTATTGTATTCCTCTACCTCTATACGTTCTTCTTCAGAAAATCGTGCCCAAGCACTGTTTTCCATGTCATATGCTTTCATTGATAACACTCCCTATGATATAATGAGAAACAACATTAAATTGATATTTATATGTTTATAATAGTATTATAATCTGTTTTAGTAAAAATGGAAGGGGAAAACGAGGGAAAATGGCAGGAGAAGATAAATTGAGGGATCTTGTAAAGGCATATACAGACTGCGTAAGAACATGGCGGCGAAAGATTCATGAAATGCCGGAGTTGTCAGGAGAAGAAGTCAAAACGGCAGCATTAGTAGTCTCTGAATTGCAGGGACTACACGTGGAAGTGACGTCTCCGACAACTGGCGGTAACGGTGTTCTCGTTGTTTTGCATGGCAGCAATCCGGGAAGGACAATAGCGCTGCGGGCCGACATGGATGCGTTGTCGATTGAAGAAAAAACGGGACTTTCTTTTGCGTCACGACATCCGGGGAAGATGCATGCATGTGGACATGATGCACATACGGCAATGTTGTTAGGTGCTGTTCATGTTTTGCATGATATGCGGAATCAATTCGATGGTACAATAAAATTTATTTTTCAACCGGCTGAAGAAAAATCTCCAGATGGTGGTGCTAAAAATATTGTTGCGTCAGGATTTTTAGATGATGTGGATGCTATTTACGGTCTTCATGTCTGGCCGACCTTGCGTACGGGTGAAATAGGGGTTCGTACGGGCCCGGTGATGGCGGCGTCAGATCGCGTCAGTATACAGATTGTAGGAAAACCCAGTCATGCTGCCATGCCGCATAGAGGGATTGATGCTATTGCTGCAGCCGGACAGTGTATTACTGCGGTACAGAATATCATAAGCAGGCAAATTAACCCGCTTCATCCGGCGGTCCTTACTTTTGGGAAAATTACCGGCGGCAGTCGGTACAATATTGTTGCTGACACGGTAGATATTGAGGGAACTTGTCGTACGTATCATAAGGAGACACAAGATGCGGTTGAAATGCATTTAAAGAAAATACTGGAAGGTATTGATGCTGCTTTTGGGACAACCAGCCGCCTTCAGTATGACCGCGGATATGATGCCGTTGTCAACAGTACTGCACAGGCTGCATTAGCGGCCAAGGTAGTGACTGATAGATTCGGGGAAAAGGCTTTGGTAGATGTACCTGAACCGGCCATGACGGCGGAAGATTTTTCTGGATATTTAAAGGTTTGTACCGGTGCTTTTCTTTGGCTGGGAGTCACTGCTGAAGATGCTGAAATCTATCCTCTTCATAATGCGTGTTTTTCCGTGGACGAAAACAGTTTGCCTATAGGCGTAGAACTACTGTCGGCATTGGCATTATCGGCACTTAAACAAAAGTAGCGTATATATGCATATTTTAAATAGTTAAGAGTAAAAATCTCCTACTGCTATCGTGTTGCAGTGGGAGATTTTTTAAAAAAAGCATTGACTTATATTATAAGTATACATATAATATAAGCACGTATAATATAAAAGGAGGAAAATTCAATGACAGAATTAACATTTCAAACAAAAGTGCATGCAACTGCAAAAGAAATTTGGGAAATGTATGTTGATTTTAATAAACGCCGTCAATGGGAAACTGATTTGGAATATATGATACTGCAAGGAAATTTTTCAACAGGAACTTCCGGCAGGATGAAATTGCAGGGACAGCTGGAGATGCCGTATACTCTTACGACGGTTATACCTTATAAGGAATATTGGGATAAAAGCGAAATTCCCGGAATGGGGATTTCGATTTGCTTTGGACACGAATTTAATGAAATAAATAATGAGACAACCGTGAAAATCAGCGTAAGACTTGAGAAGGAACACGGTGAAATGACAGACGAAGATATTCAATTTCTGGTTCAAGTATTTTCAGATACGCCACAGGCGGTATTAACTATAAAGAAAGCTGTTGAAAAATAAATGTTTAACTCTCAATTTGAAAACGATTCTTTTGAAAGTCCCGGGTTTCTATTTATCAGAGCATATAATAACTGGCATACTCAAATACAAAAAACGCTGCGTCTTATTAATCTGACACATCCTCAATTTGTTATATTAACCGTTGTTGCGTATTTACAACACGAGGGGCGCAATCCAACGCAGAAAATGGTGGCGGATTATGCTTCTATTGATGTAATGACGACATCCCAGATAATAAGATTACTTGAGAAGAAAAAATATATACAACGGAAGCAGAATTCCCAAGATACGCGGGCAAAAATGATTTTCATATTAGAGGCCGGTTTGAAAAAAGTGAATCAAGGACTGCCGCTGATCGAAGCCATTGATGCAGCATATTTTGGTTCTCTTCGTTCGGATATGCCTTGTTTTATGGATTCATTACGCCGGCTTAGTTCTTTTAATTTTCTCTCAGATATCAATACATAGCACGATATTACTAACTATCATAGATAAAATTATAAAAACTCACTTATAAAAAAGGATTATCCTCATAACATCGCGAATATGTTTAATTAACGTGATTCATAGGAGGCGATTGTTTATGAAAGAGTATGCTAGTGATAAGATTCGCAACGTAGCTGTGCTTAGCCACGACGGTGCTGGAAAAACTGCCGTCGTGGAGTCCTTGTTATTCGTTTGTGGTGCTATCGATGCCGTCGGTACAGGGCAAGATAATAAGCATATTATGGATTTTGAACCGGAAGAAATTAAACGTAATGTTACTATTCAACTCGGAATTGCACCTTGTGAATGGGAAGGGTACAAATTGAATTTCCTTGATACTCCTGGATATTCGGAATTTTGCGGAGAAGTTCGAGCGGCCTTGCGTGCCAGTGATGGAATTCTGTTGGTTGTATCTGCCGAATCAGGTGTGGAAATAGATACGGAACGTGCTTGGGATTATGGGGTAGAGTTACAATTGCCGCGGATGGTTTATATCAATAAAATGGATGCGGAAAAAGCCAATTTTTTTGATACCTTGGAAAAAATGCGGGCAGCATTTGGTAAATCCATTATGCCACTGCAGATTCCTATAGGAGAAGGAACGGATTTTCGTGGGATCATCGATGTTTGCAAAATGATTGCGTGGGAATGGAAAAACGGGAAGCAGGAAGAAATTAAAGTTCCGCCCGAATATATGTCCAAGGCTCGGGAAGTTCGTGAAATGTGTATGGAAGCCGCTGCTGAAGGTGACGATAGTTTGTTGGAAAAATATCTTGAAGGCGAAGAATTGACACTGGAAGAATTGCGGCATGGGTTGCGGCAGGGGATGTTAACCGGTCGTGTTTGCCCGGTTATGTGCGGCAGTGCGATACGTCATATTGGTACGGCGGAATTACTGGGACGCCTCATACGATATATGCCGGATGCTTCACAAAAAATTATGATGGGGACCGATAAAAAAACCGGAGAACCGGTCATGGTATATCCCAATAAACCGTTTACAGGATTTGTTTTTAAAACTCTTATCGATCCTTTTTCTGGAAAATTAAGTTATATTCGCATTTTCTCCGGAGAACTCAAGGAAGGAGATAAACTATATAATGTAACACAGGACAAGGAGGAAAAGTTTGGCAAGATGTTTACTCTGATTGGTAAAAAACAGTTGCCTTTAGCAAAAGCAGTTGCGGGTGATATTATTGTTATTCCTAAGTTATCCAATGCTAGGACAGGAGATACGTTTGCGGCCGCTGAATTCCCTGTCGAATACGATTCTGTCCGTTTTCCTGCACCGCTTCACACGATTGCCATGGTTCCGGAAAAGAAAGGGGAAGATGAAAAACTAATGTCGGCATTATCTCGCATCAGCGAAGAGGACCCAACTTGCCAAGTGGAAAAAGATCCCGAAGGACGACAGCTCCTTGTGCGCTGTATGGGAGACGTGCATCTCGACCACATCATTAATAAAATGGAACGAAAATATGGTGTCACAGCTATTTTGCAAGATGTATATATTCCGTATCGTGAAACGATTCGGGGAAGTATTACCATGGAAGGGAAACATAAAAAACAAAGCGGTGGACATGGTCAGTTTGGACATGTATTCTTAAAAATCGAACCACTTACAGACGGTAACGAATTTGAATTTGTCGATGCTGTTTTTGGTGGTGCTGTTCCCAAACAGTATATCCCGGCTGTTGAAAAAGGAGTCAAAGAAACGCTGCAGAAGGGACTTATTGCAGGGTATCCGATGATTAATGTTAAAGTGACACTTACCGACGGTTCATACCATCCAGTAGATTCATCAGAAATGGCGTTTAAAGTAGCGGCTTCTATTGCTTTGAAAAAAGCGGTTCCTGAAGCAAAGCCAGTTCTTTTAGAACCTATCTATACTGTTGATGTCGTTATTCCGGAAGAGTATATGGGGGATGTCATGGGAGATTTCAGCGGTAGAAGAGGTCGAATTCTCGGAATGGAGCATCATCGCAACCGGGAAGGTATTATTGTTGTCAAAGCCCAAGTACCGCTTTCAGAGATGAAAGGATATGTCACCGCATTGCGTTCCATGACACAAGGTAAAGGAACCTTTAACATGGTGTTTTTTGATTATGAAGAAGTTCCAAAGAAAACGACAGATGAAATTATTTCTGACTATATAACTAGTAAAGAAGAATAAATCCTCCTCACGTTGCTCCCTCCACAAAATGGCGGGAGCATTTTTGTTGCATACATAGACATATAATTTGTATCACCGTATCGTTCTGGCATATAAATTTATACCACGTAGTTACTTGTATATTACGTGTAAAAGTTCTATAATAATAATTGTGAAATACGGAACATAATTATTACAGTAGTGAAAGGATTGGTGGAAACAATGTCTGAATGGACGGATATGTATCGTCAAAAGTTAACAATTCCGGAAGAAGCCGTAAAAGTAGTGAAATCGGGCGATTGGGTAGAATATGGTATGGCAACAACGCAGCCGATTTTGTTAGATGAAGCACTGGCTAACCGCAAAAATGAATTGAAAGATGTGAAAATACGTACATCTTTTTCTTTTGCACCTCGCCAGGTAGTCGAAAAAGATCCAAATCGTGAAGCTTTTACTGTATCTAATTGGCATATGAGTGGGTATGACCGTAAAAAATGTGCACTTGGACAGATGAATTTCTCGCCATTTTGTTATCGTAATGAACCCTCCTTGTATCGGAATATTCTTGATGTGGATGTTGCTATGATTCAAGTTGCACCGATGGATAAACATGGATTTTTTAATTTTGGATTAAATGTTTCTGCAACGGAAGCTATTACCAAAAAAGCGAAAAAAATCATTGTTGAAGTAAATGAATCCATGCCGCGTGCATTAGGCGGTCGTGGTGAATGTATCCATATTAGTGATATTGATGCTATTGTAGAAGCAGGGAATATACCACAGCCTATTATTCCTTTCAGTACAGGTGATGAAATTGATACAAAAATTGCGGAAATGATTGTTAAGGAAATTCCCAATGGGGCTACGCTGCAGCTTGGTGTTGGCGGATTACCCAATACAATTGGAGCTATGATTGCCGATTCGGATTTAAAGGATCTCGGCATGCATACAGAAATGCTTGTAGATGCTTTTTATCTTATGTATAAAAAAGGACGGTTGACTAATAAAGTAAAAGCTTTGGATACAGATAAAGCCGTTTGGTCTTTTGCTTTAGGGTCTAAGGAAATGTATGATTGGGTTGATAATAATCCGTTTTTAGCAGCATATCCGGTTGATTACGTTAATGATCCGTTTGTAATTTCTCAGATGGATAATTTTATTTCTATTAATAACTGTATTGATGTTGATTTATTTGGACAAGTATCTTCTGAATCAGCCGGTACAAAACAAATCAGCGGCAGCGGTGGACAGTTAGACTTTGCGGATGGTGCGTACCGTTCTAAGGGCGGGAAGAGCTTCATTGCTTTCCGTTCTACTTTTGCGAACAAAAAAACAGGTAAAACAGAATCACGTATTTTGCCGACATTAACACCGGGTACGACTGTAACGGATCCGCGTTCTCAGGTTCATTGGCTTGTTACGGAATACGGAATGGTTAATATGATGGGTAAATCCACTTGGGAACGTGCCGAAGGCCTAATCAGCCTGGCTCATCCGGACTTTCGTGAAGGACTGATCAAGGCAGCTGAAGATATGAAAATCTGGCGGTATAGCAATAAGAGATAATGATAATATGACATATCCTCCTCATCAACGGGGAGGATATTTTTATAAGTGCGCCCGGCATGGACGCAGTCTAACGGATAAAAGTCCCGAGTGCGGGAAATAGTGCCAAGTACATAGCGTAAGGCGAGGGTGTCCATGGCGAGGTAGAATCGGAAGGAAGCCGGCGGTAAATCTCCTGTCTGATGAACAGAAACCCATACAAGACAGGAGTAACCGGGTAAGGTTGCTTAACAAATTTAAAGCCCAAAACTATTCGAGGCCAATTCTGTACATATGACAGACAGAGGGAGAGAAAGACTGCGTTTTTACGTTGGGAGGTCTCACAGACGTGAGTAGGTTATCCAAAAATGGAGTATGTTTGCTGTGAGATGTCCGTCGTGGACATAATCCTTGAATTTTGGAGAAGGGCGGAATCATTGTAAATTTTAAATCTTTATAAGAAAAGAAACTAGTACGATGATTACAGAAAACCGAATGGCTGCCCGTAAACGGATAGCATGAAATGTGAAAGATAGGACGGTATATTATATTCGTGCGGTCCAGCAGGAAGTGAAGATATTCCTACGTGGCTGGTTGGGCTGCTATAACATAGCAGATATCAAAACGAACACCGAGGGCTTGGAACTCATGGTTGCGGCGATGAATACGGATGTATATCTGGAAACAGCGTGCAAACAATGGAAGTGCCGTATCCCGAGCGATAGGTACGGTGGTGGGAGAGGTCGATTCCTCAACGAATAGGTGACATCCTACTCGATTAATGTCAAACTTGTCTAGGAAAAAAAATAGTATAGTAGTACAATAAAATTGTCTATTTATCAGCTGCCAATTCTTGCTTATGGAAAAATGCCAATTATACAGAAGAAGGAAGGTATTTATTTATGGAGTTCACATTTATACAGGATATTGGTTTTATTGTGATGGGATATTTTATTGCAGCTTTTGGTACATTAGTTGGTGCGGGCGGAGGCATTTTTTTTGTTCCAATTTTCCTGTATGTTTTTGGTTGGGAACCAACCTTGGTTATTGGTACTTCACTGACAGTTGTCATGTTCAATGCGATGTCTGGATCCTATGCATATATCAAACAGAAGAAGGTATTATATCGAGCTGCTTTTGCTTTTAGTGTTGCTACACTTCCTGGGGCTGTTCTAGGAGCTGTCTGGTCTAATTATTTTACAGGTGTGACCTTTCGTTTTTCCTTTGGTATGCTGCTTTTGTTTATTTCCTTAGTTATTGGTTTCAAAAATTGGAATAAAGGAAAAGGTGATCCGGAAGTAGAAATAGACAAAGAGACATTTCATTTCAACATGGCAGGAGGGATTGCCGTTAGTTTTGTTGTAGGATTTATTTCCAGCATTTTTGGAATTGGTGGTGGCATTATTCATGTTCCGGCAATGGTATATCTGCTTGGGTTTCCGACGCATATTGCAACGGCAACTAGTCATTTTGTTTTGGCAGTTAGTAGCTTAGTGGGGGTTTTATCTCATTTTTTACAACATCATATATTATATGAACCAGCATTTTTTGCAGGAATCGGAGCTGTTTTTGGCGCGCAGCTGGGAGCTAAGTTATCTAAAAAAGTTAAAGCTCGGTTTATTTTAATGCTGCTTTCTTTTGCACTTTTGCTGCTAGCCGTAAGACTTATCGTTACATCTGGCTTTATAATGTTTTAAAATGCGTCTATTTATCCCGCTCAGCGCTTTTTGAGTGGGATTTTGACTTTTTTATCTAAAAACTGTCAAAAAGCTCGAAATTCGCTTGATGTTTTGGTATAATGTATAAGATAGTTATTAAATAGTATTAGTATATATTCTAATTATTTATATTGTTATATGAGGTGACATTGTGGACGAATTTCAATCTGATAAAGTTTTACCGGTTTGTCTGGAAAACGAAATGCAGACATCGTATATTGATTACGCGATGAGCGTTATTATTACACGAGCACTGCCGGATGTGCGTGACGGGATGAAACCTGTACATCGCCGTATTCTCTATGCTATGCACGAAGCGGGTATGACTTCGAATAAACCGTACAAAAAATCGGCGCGTATCGTTGGAGAAGTTTTGGGGAAATATCATCCTCATGGTGATAGTTCGGTGTATGATGCAACAGTCCGGTTGGCACAAGATTTTTCCACGCGCTATCTTCTTGTTGATGGACACGGCAACTTTGGTTCTGTTGATGGTGATTCTGCGGCAGCTATGCGTTATACCGAAGTTCGTATGTCCAAAATTGCCGGTGAAATGCTGGAAGATATTGATAAAGATACGGTAGATTTCATGCCAAACTATGATGGTTCTTTACAAGAACCCGTGGTTCTTCCTTCGAAAATTCCTAATTTATTGGTTAATGGTTCGGCAGGAATTGCTGTAGGTATGGCAACGAATATTCCACCGCATAATTTAGGTGAAGTCATAGACGGATGCGTGCTTCTGATTGATAATCCGGAGGCATCACTGGAAGAAATAATGACTAAAATCAAGGGCCCGGACTTTCCAACAGGAGCGCAGATCATGGGACGGGATGGTATTATTAAAGCATATTCTACTGGCCGTGGCAGTATTAAAATGCGCTCTTGTGCTGAAGTGGAACCAATGGGAAAGGGAAAAAATCGTATTGTTGTAACCGAAATCCCATATCAAGTTAATAAAGCACGTGTTATTGAAAACATAGCGGAATTATCCCGCAATAAAGAAATTGATGGCATTACTGCCTTGCGGGATGAATCAGATCGTAAGGGAATGCGTATTGTTATTGAGCTTCGTGCGGATGTTAATCCCGATATCACATTGAATAAACTGTATAAACATACGCAACTCCAAGAAACTTTTGGTGTTATTATGCTGGCACTGGTGGACGGACATCCCCGGGTTCTTACGCTGAAAGAGGTTCTTGTTTATTATTTGGAACATCAAAAGACGGTTATTACAAGACGCAGTAAATTTGAATTAGACAAGGCTTTGGCCCGCGCACATATTTTGGAAGGCCTGCTTATTGCGTTGGATCATATTGATGAAGTCATCAAGACAATTAGAGCTTCTCAGACGGATGAAATAGCTAAAACAGCGCTGATGGACAACTTTGGCTTAAGTGAAAAGCAGTCTATCGCTATTCTTGATATGCGGTTACGTCGCTTGACGGGTTTGGAACGTGAAAAGATTGAAGCAGAATATAAGGAATTGGAAGAACGGATTGCTTATTTGCGCAGCGTGTTGGCAGATGAACGTAAGGTTATGGAAATTGTAAAAGAAGAATTGCTGGACGCCAAGAAACGTTTTGCCGATAAACGCCGAACACAAATTGTAGGAGCTATATCGGATTTTGAAATTGAAGATATGATTCCCGACGAAAAAATGGTTCTGACACTTACTCGTCGCGGATACATCAAACGTATGAATGCCAATGTGTACCGTACTCAGAATAAGGGCGGCCGGGGAATTAAAGGTATGAGTACAAAGGATGAAGACGCAGTTAATCATTTATTATATACGTCTGCCTTACACACCGTTTTGTTCTTTACCAATTTGGGGCGTGTATACCGTTTGAAAACCTATGAAATTCCGGAGGCCAATACCCGTAACTCTAAAGGAGTAGCAGCGGTAAATCTTTTGCCCCTTGACCACCATGAAAAGGTAAATGCACTGATTGATATAGATCAGGTAGATCCTACTATGAATCTGTTTATGGTTACGGAAAAAGGACTTGTTAAGAGAACGGTACTTCATGAATTCCGTAATGTACGCCGTAATGGGCTGATCGCAATTTCCTTAATGGATGGAGATAAGCTTGCCAAAGTTTTGCTGACCAAGGGCGATCAAAATATTATTCTGGCGACAAAATTGGGTATGGCAATCTGCTTCAAAGAAGAAGATGTTCGACTTATGGGACGAAATACGCGGGGTGTCCGCGGTATTACTTTAGCCAAATCGGATATGGTTATCGGTGCCGATGTACTGGAACCAGGTTGTCAGGCGTTAACCATCAGTGAAGAAGGATTTGGCAAACGCAATAATATTGATGCTTATAAAGTACAACTTCGCGGCGGAAAAGGAGTAAAGAACTTTAAAATTACCCATAAAACAGGGGATATTGTAGGTGTTGAAGTAGTACGGGCGGATCAGGAATTAATACTTATCACAACGAACGGAATTGTTATTCGTACAGACATTGAAAGTATAGGAATCAAAAAGGGCCGTAATACATCCGGTGTAAAGATTCAAAAGCTGGAAGAAAATGATAAAGTAGCAGCCTTGGATACGATTACTGTCGATGGAGCAGAAGACGATACACCGCAGGAAAATTTATTTAAGGAATAATTATAAATAGACAACCTTTTTTAGTAAAAGGTTGTCTATTTTATATCAGTATACACAATCAGGAAAGAAGGGATAGTATATGCAGAATTTTGAATATTACACACCGACAAAAGTTTATTTTGGAAAGGGAGAAGAGAACCGGGCAGGAGAAATACTAACAGCATATGGAGCTACAAAAGTACTTGTTCTATATGGTGGACAAAGTGCCAAAAAGTCAGGAGTGCTGGATCGGGTTGAAAAATCGCTTTGTGAAGCCCGGATTCCATATGTTCTGCAGGGCGGGGTACATCCGAATCCCCGGTTGTCTCACGCACGGGCTGTAATTGAGTTATGCAAAAAAGAACACGTTGATTTTCTTTTGCCTGTCGGTGGCGGCAGTGTGATCGATGAAGCTAAATGTATCGGCATGGGATTGTGTTATGAAGGTGATGTATGGGATATTTACACTCGCAAGGAGCCTGACCATGGCTGTATTCCGCTTGGAACGATTTTGACTATTGCGGCAGCAGGCAGCGAAATGAGCTGGGCCAGCGTTATGACAAATGAGGATGGATGGTTTAAACTGGGGTATCAAAATGATGTACTGCGTCCGGTGTTTACTATTATGAATCCAGAATTGACCTATACGCTGCCGCCCTATCAAACGGCGTGCGGCGTAGTCGATATGATTATGCACATTCTGGAACGTTTTTTTAGTCCGCATGCAGAAGATGATTTGACTGACGAGATTGCTGCGGCTATTATTCGCAATGTCATCAAAAACGGTGAAATTGTTAAAATGACTCCTTGTGATTATAATGCCCGGTTTCAAATTATGTGGGCAGGCAGTTTGGCTCATAATGGGATTTTAGAGGGCGGAAACGGCAAGGGAGATTGGGGAGCGCATCATATTGAGATGGAAATCAGTGCTATTTTTGATGTTGCTCATGGGGCCGGACTGGCAGCTGTTTGGCCAAGCTGGGCTCGGTATGTTTGTAAAAAAGATATTGCACGGTTTGCTAAGTTAGCACGCAGCGTTTTTTCTGTTAACGAAGTGGAAGATGAAAAAGCAGCTTTAGAAGGAATAAACAGAATGGAACAATTTTTCCATTCGATTGATATGCCTACTTCATTAACGGAATTAGGTGTCGTTCCAACGGAAGAGCAGTATTGGGAAATGGCTGGGAAATGTACGCACAATGACACAAAACGCGAAGGGGCATTTGGACAGCTCACTGCAAAAGATATATATAATATATATAAAATGGCACAATAAAAATCAGAAAGCAAGGATTTGATCTTTAAGAGATAAAATCCTTACTTTTACTATTATAGTGCATTGACAAGGTGTTTGAATTATGATATCATATACAAGTTGTCCCGTGCGGGACACAATGCTAAACTGTTAGTTTTAAACATTTCGAAAAAATCCTCTTGACGGGATAAACGACTTGTGATAAACTAATCAAGTCGTCGCGATGAGGGCAAGGAAACGAGGCTCCATCAAGGCTGATAAAAAAGTCTCTTGACAAACGGAAGAGATTTTGATATACTAATTAAGCTGTCGGACGACAGCA
>JALCNL010000011.1 GCA_022649055.1 Megasphaera sp. | reverse complement strand
ATGTAGCCGTTGCATTTGACAAAGATAAGCATACGTTTCGAAATGATATCTATGATGGCTATAAAGCTACGCGCAAACCGGCGCCCGATGAATTAAGCCCACAATTTTCCCTTATTAGGGAAGTATTGTCCTGTTTGGGAATCTCCGTACTGGAATTGCAGGGATATGAAGGTGATGATATCATCGGTACAATAGCCAAGAATATGGAAAAGAAAAATGTAGAAGTGGCTGTTGTCACAGGAGACCGTGATGCGCTGCAATTAGTTGATCAGGATATTACTGTTCATTTGACAAAAAAAGGAATTACGACTATGCTGGCCGTGACGCCGGAAGTAATGAAAACTGAATATGGCTTTACGGCACTGCAGGTTATTGATATGAAAGCACTTATGGGCGATTCGGCCGATAATATACCGGGAGTTCCAGGAGTTGGCGAAAAGACTGCATTGAAACTTATTACGGCATATGGAACATTAGAAGGTGTGTATGCCCATTTAGAAGAAATATCCGGGAAAAAATTAAAAGAAAAACTTCTTGACGGCAGAGATAAAGCTTTTTTGTCTAAGGAACTTGCAACAATACAGTGCAATGTGCCTATTGAATATACCATTGATATGTTTTCACCGCAGCCGCGGATGGAGGAAGTGGCTGCTTTATTTCGCAGCTTGGGATTTAAAAATTTGCTGAACCGTTTTTCTGCATTTGACCGGTTTGCCGCAGTAAATACAAATACATCGTTGGATAAACCAAAATTGCAACTATTGACGGTACAGGAATTACCGCCCGAAAAAATTAAAAATCAGATCATTGCCGTGGAAGCCTTGTATACAAATGATCTTCCTGTACCACACATGACGGCTTTGGCTGTGGCTGTGCCGGAAGGGGTGCTTATGGTTCCCCACGATAAGGAAGAAGCGTATTTGAAGGTACTTCCAAACGCTTTGCTGGTGGTCACTTCTGATGGGAAAAGGCTGACTAAAGCTACGTCTGCTTATGTAATGACCGAGGAAGGAGCTTTGTTTGATTACAGCAGTACCAATGTAAAAGTAGAACAATTCCCTCTGGCAGATTTAACACTGGCCGCGTATTTGCTTGATCCGACACGCACGACTTATGGATTATCGTATTTGTCGGAACGATTTGGCGTGTCGTTTGATGAAGATATGACGGATGATGCGCATAAAGCTGCCAGTGCTGCACAATTTGCACTGCAAGTCTGGTCGCAGGTACAGGAATCTTTGAAAAATACTGGCCTTCTTCCCTTGTATGATACAATAGAAATTCCGTTGATTCATACGCTGGCAATCATGGAAATGAATGGGTTTACTGTGGATGTACAAAAACTGGGTGCTATGGAACAGGAATTATCATTGGCTGCGGATCGCTTGGAAGAAGCCATTTATGATGATGTAGGTGAAGTGTTTAATATCAATTCCACAAAACAACTTGGTGTTGTTTTATTTGAAAGGATGGGTCTGCCTGTAGTTAAGAAAACCAAAACAGGGTATTCTACCGATTCTGAAGTGTTAGAAGAATTAAAGGACAAACATGTTGTTATTCCTAAAATCTTACAATTTCGGGCTTTGAAAAAGCTGATTTCTACATATCTGGAAGGGTTGGAACCACTTATTTTACCAGCTACAGGACGAATTTATACTTCTTTCAATCAAATGGTAACGGCAACGGGACGTCTTAGCAGCTCGGATCCTAACTTGCAGAATATCCCTATCCGTACAGAACAGGGACGTCGTATCCGTTCACTTTTTATACCAGGAAAAGGGTATACATATATTATGTCGGCTGATTATTCGCAAATAGAACTGCGGCTGTTAGCCCATCTTTCTCAAGATCCTACAATGATAGACGGTTTTCTTAAAAAACAAGATATTCATCAACGCACAGCTTCAGAGGTATTTGGTATACCTCTTGAACAAGTTACAGCGGAACAGAGATCTCATGCCAAAGCCGTTAATTTTGGTATTATTTATGGGATCAGTGATTTTGGATTGGCCCGTAATATCAATGTTTTACGTAGTCAGGCTAGAGAGTATATACAAGCATATTTTAATCGGTATGATCACGTGCGCGGATATATGGATAGTCTGATTGAAACTGCTCGCAAGACAGGTATGGCTAAGACCATGTTTGGACGCATACGCATGCTTCCGGAAATCAACAGCAAAAATTTTAACCGGAGGTCTTTTGCTGAGCGGACTGCCATGAACACACCGATTCAGGGAAGTGCTGCCGATATTATAAAAATGGCCATGAATTCGGTTCAGAAAGAGCTGGAACAGCGTAGATTGAAATCTTGTCTTTTAGTACAAGTTCATGATGAATTAGTGTTGGAAGTACCTGAAGAAGAACGGGAAGAAGTAGCGAAAATATTAAAAGATAAAATGGAACATGTCGTGGTTCTTTCTGTACCATTGACAGTAGACATCAATTATGGAATAAATTGGGAAGAAGCAAAGTAGGAGGATGAAATGCCGGAACTGCCGGAAGTAGAAACGGTGCGACGATATTTGCAAAATCATCTGCCCGGAAAATCAATACAGAAAATAGAGATTTTTTTACCGAGACTTATTAAAAATGCAACGCCGCAGCAATTTGCTGCAGCACTTGAAAACAAAAAAATAAAAAGTGTGGAACGGCGGGGAAAATATCTATTTCTGCATATGGATGGACCACAATCTCTGCTGATTCATCTTCGCATGACTGGGCGTCTTACATATGAAGAGGAAAATTCTTCTGTACTGCCGCGTTTCAGCCGCATTATTTTTCAATTGACACAAGGACGGATGCTATATGGTGATGTACGGACATTGGGCTGTTTGTGGTTGATTCCTTCTGTTGGTTTGACGGGTGTCAAAGGCTGTGACACATTGGGACCGGACGGAACAAGCCCCAATTTTACTGCGGCGTATTTAAGGCAAAAGCTGAAAAATAATACGCGGACGATTAAAAGTTTTTTACTAGATCAAACAAACGTCGCCGGATTGGGCAATATTTATGTTGATGAAGCCTTATTTGCAGCTCAGATAATCCCCCTGCGCCGTTGTAATCGTATTGGTAACAAAACGACTGTACGATTACATGATGCTATCGTCCGTGTTTTAGAAGAAGGAATCATGTACGGTGGAACGACAATTCGCGACTTTATCAACGGAAGTGGAAAAGAAGGGAAAAATCAGCATAATCTTTGTGTTTATGGCAGAGAGGGACGTCCGTGCCCTGTTTGTGGAACGGAAATTGTATATATAAAAGTAGCCGGAAGGGGAACCCATTATTGCCCGCAGTGCCAGAAGTAGGAGGAATAATGTATATTATAGGCGTATCTGGTGGTATTGCTTCAGGAAAAAGTACAGTTATCAATATATTGAGAAATTATGGTGCATATATTATTGATTGTGATGAATTGGCTAAAGCTGTCGTAACCCCAAATTCTTTCGGATTACAAGCGGTGGCATCGATTTTTGGTCCGCAGGCTGTTTTGTCTGATGGTACGATGAATCGGGCATATATAGGGAGTATAGTTTTTAATGATGTAGAACAAAAAAAAAGGTTGGAGTCTATTTTACATCCGTTAATTCATGAAAAAATCGATATAGAAATAAAAAGATTGCAAAAAAATAAAAAAGCAAAGATAGTTTTCCTTGACATGCCGCTTCTTTTTGAGTTAAAATACTATCTGTACGTTGATGAGGTATGGTTGGTATATGTAGATCCGGTAACACAGTTACAACGCTTGATGGACCGGAATAATTATACTGCAGATGAAGCATCGGCGCGCATCCATGCTCAACTTCCTATAGATGAAAAAAAGTCATTGGCTCAAGTTATCATCGACAACACGGGTTCACTGGAATATACAGAGGAACAAGTGCGGATACAATGGAATTTACTGTTATCCAGGGGTAACCTTGGGGGAGGGAATGTTGAGGCAGAAACGGAATAATAAACGAACAATTGTCGTAGCGATACTGCTAGTTTGTTTCTCCTGCGGGTATTTTTACACATGGAAAGATGCGTTGATGAGAGAAATAGCATATCCTTTGCAATATGATTATATGGTTCGGTATTATTCCTATGAAAATCATGTACAACCTGCTTTAGTGGCGGCGGTTATTCTGGCAGAAAGCAAGTTCAAGGAAGATGCCTCTTCTAAGCGGGGAGCTAACGGTTTGATGCAGATTATGCCAGAAACCGGCATATGGATTGCAGAACAGATGGGAATGAAGAATTTTACCCCCGATAAACTCAGAGATGTACGGACTAATGTTAAAATGGGTACATGGTATTTGGCATATTTGCTGAGGGAATTTGACGGCAATCAAGTATTAGCATTGGCAGCGTATAATGCTGGGCGAGGCCATGTCGACAGTTGGATAAGCAAGTATGGATGGAAAAAAGATTTTTCGGAAATTGAAAAAATACCCTTTTCAGAAACTAGAGAATATGTTAAAGTGGTATTGCAAAATGAAGAGCAGTACAAGAAATTATATGATTTTTAGTTCATTATGCGGTTGTGGCGGAATGGCAGACGCGCTGTCTTCAGGTGGCAGTGATCTTTCGATCGTGTGGGTTCAAGTCCCACCAACCGCACCACTATTTTACTATGGATAATGTATTGACTGAACGTATACGACAATGGAATATAACTTCCGTTCTCCCACTCCGTGTGGGAGATTTTAAATTGACAGAAGAATTTAGAATGATAACGGAAGATGGACACGATAAGGAATTTATTATTTTTTCTTATCAAGATTCCCGCAATGGGTGGTCCGTACGTGCAACTTTCAATCCGGTTTCGGAAGAATATGCGGTACGTACTGATATTTGCATGCTGGAATTTGCTCTTATTGAATTTATTACGGGAGATTTTGATGTATTTACACATATGGTAGAAAAACGTCTTCCTCAGTTGATTCAATGCTATTATGTGAACCGATCGGCTAATTTTACCGTTATTTTTAAAAATAAGGGAATAGCTGCCGTTAATTGGGAGGAACTCCTTCCAAAAGAATATAAAGGCTTTAAGCGGTTAATAGAGCCTTCTCAGGCAGTACGGATTATTAATGGTTCGTACATGATTGTTTCTTATTATCAAAAAGAAACACGAAGTGGTTTATCTGTTATGTATAATATTCTGCGAGATGATTTTTTTGCGGAACAGCGAGTTCATAATTTTCCTAATCTAGTTCATGATTTTGATGGACATGATTTAAAAAAATTGGAAGTTTCTCTTGGTCAACATCTTACGTCTGTTTTAGATGGTATACTAGCAGAGAGCTGAGCTGATTTAAAGGCTTTTCACTGTTGTCAGATGGGTATGATAGTGATATACTAAAAGTAATTAAGTTATTTTTTTGAGAGTGGGTGTAAACCCACTCTCAACTTTTACCCACACTATTTAGAAAGTACAGGGTGACAAAATGAAGCGGGAAGAAATCGAAAAAATTGTAACGGAAGAAGTAGAACGGATTATTGCAGGCACACCATTAGAGTTGGTTGATGTGGAGTATGTGCGCGAAAAGAACTGGTATCTGCGAGTGTTTTTAGATAAAGAAGGCGGAATTGATTTGGAAGACTGCCAGTTTGTTAGTGAAAAACTCAGCAAAATACTTGATATAAAAGATCCTATCATTGATAATTATCTGTTAGAGGTCTCTTCTCCTGGATTGGATCGCATCCTTAAAAAAGATTCGGATTTTATTCGTTATGAAGGGTGCATGGTAGACATTCATTTTTTTAAGGCGCATAAAAATACTAAGCTTCTTGTTGCGGAACTTGGTAAAAAGCAGGATAATGGAACACTTATAGTACGTGTGGACGGAATAGAAGAAATATTGAATACTGAAGAGATTTCTCAAATACGGCTGCATATTGATTTTTAGTTGGAGGTTATTAACGTGAATAAAGAGTTACTAAGTGCCATTGAATATTTGTCTAAAGAAAAAAATGTATCTCCGGATGTTATTTATGATTCGCTGGAAGCTGTCTTAATTACGGCGTATAAAAAGGAACCCGGAGCTAACGGCAATGCTGTTGTTACATTAAATCGCAATACCGGTGATTATCGTATCATGGCACCTAAGACGGTCGTGGAAACTGTGGAAGATAAGGAAAACCAGATTTCATTGCAATTGGCCCGTAATATTGATAATGGATATGATATAGATGATGTTGTCAATGTGGATGTAACACCGAAAAATTTTGGCCGGATTGCTGCTCAAGCAGCTAAACAGGTCATGATCCAGCGCTTGCGCGAAGCAGAACGCAGTATTGTTTATGATGAATTTTCCAATCGTACGGATGATATCATAACCGGTATTATTCAACGCATCGAACAGAAAAACATTTATATTGATTTGGGGAAGGCGGAAGCCGTGCTTCCTGTTTCTGAACAAATTCCGACAGAGACGTATACGGTAGGACAACGAATCAAATGCTATGTTGTAGAAGTTCGTAAAACCACTAAGGGAGCACAGATTCTTTTATCCCGCACCCATCCTGGACTTTTAAAACGATTGTTTGAATTAGAAGTACCTGAAATATATGATGGTGTCGTAGAATTGAAATCGGTTGCCCGTGAACCGGGGCGCCGGTCGAAAATTGCTGTTTATTCCCGTGATGAGAACGTTGATTCTGTAGGTGCTTGTGTAGGCCAAAAAGGGATGCGCGTGCAGAATATTGTAACGGAATTGCAAAATGAAAAAATAGATATTGTAAAATGGGACGAAGACCCCGCGGTTTATATTGCGAATGCACTGAGTCCGGCACAAGTTATTTCTGTGACAGTAGATGAAAATGATAAATCTTCCAGTGTTGTTGTTCCCGACTATCAGCTATCCCTGGCTATCGGAAAGGCCGGGCAGAATGCCCGGTTGGCAGCAAAACTGACTAATTGGAAAATAGATATCAAAAGTGAGACGCAGGCAGGGCAGTTAGCATCTGCAAATAATGAAACAGGAACTAAAGATGTAATTGATGATTTGGATATAATGGGAGAAGCTGTGGTTCCAGCAGAATTGGCTGAAGAAAATATGAAATCATAGGAGAAGAGCCATGAAGAAAAAAAAGGTACCTTTGCGCATTTGTGTAGGCTGTCAGGAACCGAAAAATAAAAAAGAAATGATTCGTATTGTTCTTACACCGGAAGGCAATGTGGAAATTGACAAGACAGGGAAAAAATCTGGTCGTGGTGCATATATCTGCGCAGCAAGTGAATGTTTGGAAAAAGCGTATAAGGAACATCGCTTGGAACGTTCTCTTAAGACAAAGGTCTCTGATGAAATTTATGAAACGTTGAAACAGGAATTATTATGACACAAAAAGAACAGATTTTAAGTTTTTTAGGGTTAGCATATCGATCTCGCAGATTAGTTTGTGGAGATTTTGCTGCACAAAAGTATTTAAAACATCATACAGTTCCTCTTTTGTTTTTGGCATCGGACGGTGGTTCAGATAATGTTAAAAAATATCGGTATTTGTCGGAACAAAAGAAAATAACTGTTGTTGATATATTTACGAAAGAACAATTGGGCAGATCAATAGGAAAGGAAAGGCATGTAGTTGTCCTTTTAACTGATGCGGGATTTGCCGAGGCCATAGATAAAGTGTTAAAAACGATGGAGTAACATAAGGGGGTAACTAGATGACGAAACGAGTATTTGAAGTAGCACGGGAATTAGGTGTAGAAACCAAAACCGTCATCAAAACACTGCAGGATAATAATATTAAGGTTGGTAACTTCAGCGGTGTTGATGATCATGCAAAAGCCATATTGAAGAGGACTTTTGCACCTAAAAAGCAGGAACAAAGGGAAACGGTACGGGCGGCAGTTCCAAAACATACTAAAAACACATATAATAATGCGGCTCAACAGACTACTAATAAAGGAAACGTACCGCGGCGGGAAGGAAACGATCAAGGCGAACGGCAGCATTCCAGCCATTCTTCGCATTTAGAAACAACCGTTAAAAGCGGTATACAACAGAAAAAGTCCAGAATATCTACCGGATCGACACGGGATCATGACAACCGGGATAATAAAAAGAAATTCTCTAATTCGCAAAATCAACAGCACCGCGATGGAAAATTTACCAATTCAGGTGGTCAGCGTCAGAACAGTCAGGGTACTCAAAAAAATGACAATAGAGGAAAGCAGCACCCCGATACTCGTAACGGGCAGACTACGAACAGTCAAAACAGTCAGCACCGGGAAGGCAACAGCCAACCTTCCAGACAACAAGGCAATGGTCAGGCCGCTAAGCAGGGAAGTAATAAACGCACAAAATATTTTGCCCGCCCTCAGCAAAATAACGATGCACACAATAATCACCACGATAAAAACAATAAACATACCCAGGCAACAGGCCATGACAATAAAAAAAATACATCAAACTCCAAAAACATCAATAGACCCCATACATTGTTATCCAACGTTTTAAATAAAAACAAAAATAAGAATAAAGGCCATAGAAGCATACAGCATGGCCAGCGCGAAGGGTTTACTATGAACGCAGAAACAATGAAAAAAAAGAAATATCCCACCACTCTTGAAATAGGTGACAGCATTACTGTTAAAGATTTTGCGGAAAAGCTGGATCGTGAAGTCGGTGAGGTTATTAAAAAACTTTTGTTAGGCGGCATTATGGCAACAATCAATCAAGAAATTGATTATGACACGGCAAGCCTTATTGCTGATGAATTTAATGTTTCCGTAACGAAAGCGGCACCGCCTGAAGATCCTACGGAAATCGAGGAAATTATTGATCCGCCCGAGTCATTGAAGCTTCGTCCTCCTGTTGTTACTATTATGGGGCATGTCGATCATGGTAAGACCAGTCTTCTCGATGCCATCCGCCAAACCAATGTAACCAGCCATGAAGCCGGGGGCATTACACAGCATATCGGCGCATATCAGGTTCGTTATAATGGCAAAAAAATTGTATTTATGGATACGCCGGGGCATGAAGCGTTTACCGCTATGCGTGCTCGTGGGGCGCAGGTTACAGACATTGCTGTTCTTGTTGTTGCAGCGGATGATGGCGTTATGCCGCAGACGATTGAATCTATTAATCATGCTAAGTCGGCGGGTGTCCCTGTTATTGTAGCTATCAATAAAATTGATAAGGAAGGGGCCAATCCTTCGCAGGTTATGCAGCAATTAACGGAATATGGTCTAGTTGGAGAAGAGTGGGGCGGGGATACTATCATGGTACCCGTTTCTGCACATAAAAAAATAGGTTTGGATGAACTGCTGGAAAATATTCTTGTTCTTGCTGAAGTATTGGATTTAAAAGCAAATCCCAATCGACCAGCACAAGGTGTTGTTATTGAAGCTAAACTTGATAAAGGCCGCGGTTCTATGGCGTCAGTCCTCATTCAAAAGGGAACACTTCATGTGGGGGATACGGTTATCGTTGGTACGTGTTACGGGAATGTCCGCGCCATGACCAATGAACGGGGAGAACGCATGAAGAAGGCGGAACCATCTATACCTGTTGAGATTCTCGGCCTCAATGATGTTCCTGAAGCAGGGGATATCTTAAACGTAGTCGATGAAAAAACGGCACGCTCTGTAGCGGAAAAACGTATGGAAAAGAAACGTACATCTGAACTGCATCAGCATCAGAAGGTTACGCTGGATGATTTATTTAATCAGATACAGCAGGGAGAATTAAAAGAACTTTCCCTTATTGTTAAAGGGGACGTGCAAGGATCGGTGGAAGCTCTAAGCCAATCATTAGAAGGCATTAAGAGTGAAGAAGTACGGATTACGATTGTCCATGCCGGTGTAGGAGCTATTACTGAATCGGATGTTATGCTGGCTTCGGCTTCCAATGCTCTCATTATAGGGTTTAATGTTCGACCGGATGCGGCGGCGCGTAAGATGGCTGAACATGAGCATGTAGATTTGCGTACCTATCGGGTTATTTATGATGCCATTAATGATGTAGAAGCGGCTATGAAAGGGATGCTCGAAAAGAAAATGGAAGAAAAGGTGCTGGGACGTGCTCAAGTAAGAAAAGTTATTACCACACCGAAGGTCATTGTTGCTGGTTCTTACGTAACGGAAGGTAAAATGTCCAGCAGTGCAAAAATACGTTTGATTCGCAATGGAATCGTGGTTCATGAAGGGGAGGTAGATTCTCTTCGCCGTTTCAAGGACGATGTTAAAGAAGTTCAGGAAGGCTATGAATGTGGTATAACGCTCGAAGGGTATCGCGATGTTAAAGAAGGCGATGAAATGGAAGCGTATATTATGGTTGAAGTTGAGACGGAATAAAGTGAGGAAAAGCAATTATGGGAGAAATGCGAGTACGAAAAATCCAAGAGTTTATCAAGCAAGAAGTCTCTAATATACTCCTTAAGGAATTAAAGGATCCGCGGATAGGGTTCGTTACTGTTACAGATGCCAAAATTACGGGGGATTTACGGGAAGCTACGGTTTATGTAAGTTTGTTTGGTGATGAAAAGCAGAAAAAAGATACGTTAACGGCTTTAAAAAGTGCGAATGGATATATTCGTTCCGAAGTAGGAAAGCGGTTAAAAATCCGTTATTCGCCAGAAATTCAATTTAAAGAAGATCAATCTTTGGATTATGGCATAAAAATCGATAAAATTTTGAAAGATATAGAAAAGAAGGATTGACGGACTATATGGAAATCTCATCTGAAGGAATTAAATCTCTTCTGGAGCACTATGATAATGTTATGCTAACGGCACATGTCAATCCAGATGGAGATGCGATTGGATCATTAGTTGCTTTGCGTGAATGGCTGGCACTTTTGGGGAAAAAAGTCATTATTGCTATTGATGATACTATAGAAGATAAGTTTCTCTTTTTGCAAGGTGTGGATCAAATCGTTAAACCGGAAACTGTTGTAACCGATGATTCATGGTTGACCGTTATTCTTGATGCTACCGCAGTGGAAAGGATTGGTTCTGCTGCGCAATGTATCAAGGGAAATGTATTGAATATCGATCATCATATTTCCAATGAGCATTTTGCTGATTATGAATATATTCGGGCTGATTTTGCTGCAACAGGAGAAATATTAACAGATTTATTTCAGCGCTGGGATGTTTTGATTACGGATTCTATGGCAAATGCTTTATATTTAGCGATTGCTACAGATTGTGGTTTCTTTAAATTCAGCAATACAACAGGACATACACTCCGGATGGCAGCGGATCTTTTGGATGCCGGGGCAAAGCCTAATCATATTTCAGAACATTTAGAAGAACGCTCATTGGTTAAATTGCGTGCTATTTCTGAAGTATTGAAACATATTGAATTATTTGCGAATAATCGTATTTCCGGGATTACTTTCGATACAGAATTGTTAAAGTTTACAGGTGAACATACGGGCGGATATATTGATTATGCCCGCTCAGTTAAGGGAACAGAAGTAGCCTTTACGATTAAATATATCAAAGATAAAGAGTCTCGGGTCAGTTTACGTTCGAAAAGTGTGGATGTAAATTCCATTGCAGCGGTATTTGGCGGTGGTGGGCATATACGGGCTGCCGGCTGCACGATTAATATGAATTTATTGGATGCGAAAAAGCATCTTGTGAAGGAACTCTTGAAGGCTCTATGAAAAATGGAATTTTAAATGTATTAAAACCTACAGGAATGTCCAGCCATGATATTATTGGCCAAATCCGCCGTATCTATTCTATGAAAAAAGTTGGACATGCGGGGACTCTCGATCCGTTGGCAGCAGGCGTTTTGCCTGTGTATTTAGGACAGGCGACGCGGCTTATCGAATATGGTGGCAACGAGATCAAAACATATCATGCGGAGTTTCTATTTGGCTTAGCAACAGATACGGAAGATATTACAGGAACTGTTGTTGCCCAAGGGATAATTCCAGATATGGATGCGGCTATGTTAAATACCTGGTTGCAGGAACGGTTTGTCGGGGATATGGAACAAAGGCCGTCGCAGTATTCTGCGGTCAATATTAATGGTGTTAAAGCGTATAAACTGGCCCGGCAGCATCAGCAGTTTACATTGCCAAACAGACGGGTCACTATTTTTGAGATTCGTCTGTTGCAATATCATCGTGGCCGGGGACTTATATCTGTTACTTGTTCTAAAGGTACATACATGCGTTCCTTGGTTCGTGATATAGGTGAATCGCTGGGAACGTGTGCCGTCATGTCCTATTTAGTCAGGATTAAAGCGGGACTGTTTGATATTGATGATGCGGTAACATTGGAAACTTTGGAAAAGGATCCTGTACGGTATATATTACCTAGTGATATGGGAATACAACAGATGACACGGATTAATTTACCATTGGAAGAATGTCAATTTCTTCTGCAAGGGCGGGCAGTGTCTTTTGCCGGACGAAATTTTGAAGAGGGTGTGCCTTTGCGCATATATGGTCCTGGGGAGATATTAGTGGGCATTGGCTGTTTTAATAAAGAGCATCATATTATACGACCCCATAAAATGTTTACGGGAGTATTGTGAGGTAACTGTACATGCAAGTGTTTCATTCATTTGAAGAAGTCGCAGGTTGTCCCAATGCTGTTATTGCGTTAGGTACGTTTGACGGGATACATTTGGGACATCAAAAAGTTATGCAGGAAGCCATAAAGAAGGCGAAGAGTATAGGGGGAACGGCTGTTGTTGTTACTTTTTCAGCCCACCCGTTTTCTGTGCTTTGTCCGCAGCGAGAACCTGTACGCCTGGCGACGGTAGACCAAAAAATCCGCTATATTTCAGATTTAGGTATAGATGCGTTGATACTATTGCCAATGAATCGTGCATTGATTAGTGAAACACATATTGATTTTACTAACCGATTGTTAAAATACTTAAAGCCACGTGGCGTTGTAGTAGGAGATAACTTTACATATGGTGCGAAAGCTGCTGGAAATACGGCAACTCTTAAGGCGGCTTTAATGCAGCAGAATATACCCGTTTACGTACTTCCTCTGTTGGAAACACCCGGGCGGACAGCTCCCGTCAGCAGTACCGTTATACGGAAAGCTGTTCAGCTGGGCCATATGGAAATGGCGGCGGCACTGCTGGGAAGAGCATATGAATTAGAAGGTATGGTTGTGGAAGGCGATAAGAGAGGAACTACTATTGGATTTCCTACGGCTAATATGTTAATCCCTTTACAAATGGCTATACCACCGGATGGAGTATATGTCACAGAGATGAAGGCTGGGGAGTGTTGGCTGCCAGCTATGACGAATATTGGAGCTAATCCGACTTTTACTAATCAATATAGACGGATCGAAACGCATATTTTGGATTGGCAGGGGCAATTATATGGAGAGAAAGTACGTGTTCGTTTTTATAAGCGGCTTCGAAAAGAAGTAAAATTTATCAATGCAGAAGATTTGATTCATCAAATGGAATCAGATAGAAGACAGACGCTATCTTACTTTTCAAGAATGGGAAATTGCAAAGCCTGATTATGTGTGTTATAATTGTTCCACTGGGAAGGATTTACTTATCTGCACGTAGTGCTTAGAAGGAGTGGTAAGAATGGTAAAATTTTCAGATTTTGCGCAGACGCTACAGTCGTCAGACATCGCAGCCTTATTAAAATTAACGGAACAGCCGGAAGTAATTTCTTTTGCTGGCGGGCTTCCTGCCCCGGAATTGTTTCCTATTGAAGAAATGAAAAAGGTCGATGTAGCAATACTGGAAAAAGAGGGCCGTCAGGCCGTACAGTACGGCACTACCGAAGGTTATGTTCCCTTACGCGAAGAAATCGCTAAAAGAATGAAACAAGCCTTTTTCGTAGACTGCAAAGCTGAAGATATTGTTGTAACGACAGGTTCTCAGCAGGGATTGTTTATCTTATCTCAGATTTTGGTCAATAAGGATGATACTGTTCTAATGGAAAGTCCCTCTTATATGGGGGCTATCATGGCATTTGATCCGGTTTGTCCGAAATACACAGAAGTACCTACTGATGACAAAGGGATAATTCCAGAAGAATTGGAAAAAATTCTTGCATCTGACGCCAAGGTAAAAATGATTTATGTTATTCCTGATTTTCAAAATCCAACGGGTATTACTTGGCCGATGGAACGCAGAAAGGCTTTTATGGACATCATCAATAAATATGATGTAGTTGTTGTAGAAGATGATCCTTATGGTGAACTGCGGTATGACGGAGAAAAATTACCGTCGCTGAAATCAATGGATACACAAGGAAAAGTTGTATTTCTCGGTTCATTCTCCAAAATTTTTATGCCAGGTCTGCGATTAGGCTGGACTGTTGCAAACCCGGAAATCATTGATAAATTTGTTAAGTTTAAGCAAGCTGTTGATCTAGGAACTTCCACGTTTGGTCAGCGTCAGGCTGCCTATTTTATTAAAATGTTTGATTTAGATGCACATGTGACGGAAATTAAGGCCCTTTATGCAAAACGCCGTACTTTGATGTATGAATCCATGCAAAAATACTTCCCCAAAGGAATCACTTTTACCTATCCTGAAGGTGGTTTATTCACGTGGGTAACTTTGCCAGCATATATGGATGCTAAAGAAATGATGCCTAAGGTAATTGCAAAGCAAGTTGCGTATGTACCTGGCGGTATTTTTTATCCTAACGGCGGCAATGCGAACCATTTCCGTTTGAACTATTCCAATATGCCGGAAGATCGTATTGTCGAAGGTATCCGACGGTTAGGAGAAGTGTTAAAGGCAGAATTGAAATAATTACGTTGATGGTGGAAAAAGGACATGCTTATAGGCATGTCCTTTCTTTGTGAAAGGGAGGAACATTCTTGCAGCCTATTAATATATTAAAAAAATATTTTGGTTACACAACCTTTCGACCGGGGCAAGAAGAGATTATCAATGCACTGCTTTCTGGCCGTGATTGTTTGGCGATTATGCCGACAGGAGCAGGAAAATCAATTTGTTTTCAAATACCGGGACTCCTATTAGACGGAATAACGATAGTTATTTCTCCGCTTATTTCACTTATGAAGGACCAGGTAGATTCTTTAGTTAATCAACAAATACCGGCGGCCTATATTAACAGCCAATGTACTTTTCCGGAAATGAAAGAAAAATTTTCATTGATTCGCAGTGGTAAAATAAAATTGGTATATGTGTCTCCAGAACGATTGGAAAATGAATTTTTTATGTCGTTTATGAGAGCTATGAACATATCATTGGTTGTTATTGATGAGGCTCACTGTGTTTCCCAATGGGGACATGATTTTCGTACGAGTTATTGCCATATTAAAGATTGGCTGGAATCATTGCAGCCTCGACCGGTTGTCGGAGCTTTCACGGCAACGGCGACGGAGAAAGTAAAAACAGATATGATGAGTTTGCTGGGGCTGCAGGAAGAAAAAATATTTATTGGTGGCTTTGATCGGCCCAATTTATATTTCAATGTTGTGAAAGATGTTGATAAAACATTTTTTGTTTTAGACTATTTGACTAAGCATGAAAGCGATAGCGGCATTATTTATGCGGCAACACGTAAAGAAGTGGATCGTTTATATACAGATCTTCATAAGCATCACATCAAGGTAGGCCGTTATCATGCCGGAATGAGCGATGAAACACGGCGTACTATGCAGGAAAGATTTACTTATGATGAAATACGAGTGATGGTAGCAACGAATGCATTTGGAATGGGAATTGATAAGAGCAACGTCCGCTTTGTCATTCACTATCAGATGCCTAAAAATTTAGAAAGTTATTATCAAGAAGCTGGAAGAGCCGGTCGGGACGGTGCTCCCGGAGAATGTATTTTATTGTTTAGCCGGCAGGATATTATGGTACAACGGTATTTGATAAAAATGTCCTGTCATGATATGCAGCAAAAACTGAAGGAAGAACATATGTTGCGGTGCATGATTGATTACTGCGAATGTCATACTTGTCTGCGTCGATATATTTTGGAATATTTTGGTGAACATTCTCAATGGGAGAAATGTGGTCATTGCGGAAATTGCGATAGAAAAGTAGTAGAGGAAGATAGGACACTCCCGGCGAAAAGTGTATTCATATGTGTGGATGAACTTAAAGGACGATTTGGAATGACCATGATATGCGATATTTTGAAAGGGAGTGCCAATGCAAAAGTCAAACGGTATGGATTTGATCATACCGTATCATATGGGATGTTAAGCCGATTTTCTCTTAATGAAATACGTGATTTTGTGCGACAATGTATTGAAGATCGGTATTTAGAACAGACTGAAGGACAATATCCTATTATTTCTCTTACTGCTGCCGGACAAAATGTGTTGGCTGGTACAGCTAAAGTACTGCAGAAAGTCGCGGTTCCTTCTTCAGCGGAGACATTAGAAACTAAAAAGAAGGATGAACATGGCGAAGAAAGCATACTGATAGATGAAAAAAAATTGCGGCCTGTATTTGAACAACTTCGCAATTTGCGATATAATCTTGCAAAAGAGGAACATATTCCACCTTTTGTTATTTTTACAGATGCTACGTTATGGGAAATGGCGCGCACCTTGCCCGCTACGCTGCAAGAAATGGAACGCATAAAAGGAGTGGGAACTTTTAAATTGCATAAATATGGCAAACAGTTTTTAATGACGATAGAAAAGCTTAAAAATATACAGAGGTGATTCTTGTGAGTAAAGCAGATGTGAAGTATTTGAACGTTGTTGAAAAAATAATTAAAGAAGGGTATTATTCTAATAACCGAACGGGTATTCCTACCTATAAACTGCCTCATCAAATCATGCAGTTTGATCTAAACGAAGAATTCCCTATTTTGACAACCAAATTTGTTGCTTTTAAAACTGCCGTTAAAGAGCTTCTTTGGATATGGCAGCTTCAAAGCAATGATGTCAGAGAGTTACAAAAAATGGGATGTCACGTTTGGGACGAGTGGATGCGTCCTGATGGTACGATTGGCAAAGCGTACGGGTATCAAATTCGTAAATTTAAGCAAGTAGACAAATTATTAGATATGTTGAAATCTGATAGTCAGAATCGACGTATGATTGTTTCTTTATGGAATATCGAAGATCTTCCTGATATGAGTCTGCAGCCGTGCGCTTTTCAGACATTATGGGATGTTACCGGTGATCGATTAAATTGTATGCTTATCCAACGCAGCGGTGACATGGGATTAGGTGTTCCGTTTAATATGGCGCAATATGCGGTGCTTGTCCATTTAATTGCCCAATCGGTGGGATTGAAGCCAGGATTGTTTACCCATGTTATCAATAATGCACATGTGTATGAAAATCACATAGACGTACTCAAACAGCAGCTAAATCGTCGTGATAAAGCGTTGCCGGCACCGAAACTTCTTATTAATTCTAACATTCACGATTTTTACAAGTTTACAATAGATGATATTGCGCTGGATAATTATCAGCACTTAGGAAAATTATCCATGGAGGTAGCTGTATAATGATTCATCTTATTGCCGCGGTAGATAAGAATCAGGGGATTGGAATCAATGGGCATCTCCTTTGTCATATTTCGGAGGATTTAAAACGATTTAAAGCACTTACCAGTGGGCATACCATTATTATGGGACGTAAAACCTTTGAGAGTTTACCTGGTATTTTGCCTCAGCGCCATCATATTATCGTGACAAGACAGAATCAGTATGAAAAGAATAATTCTCGTATTACCGTGTATCATTCAATAGAAGATGTAGTGGCGGCATTGCTGCCGGATAAGGACTATTTCGTTATTGGCGGAGCATCTATGTATGAGTCTTTTATGCCGTTTGCATATAGCCAGTATATTACAGAGATAAATGCGGTATTTACGGCAGATACTTTTTTCCCGAAATTTGTAAGAAAAGATTGGTATATTGCAGAATTACAAGAGTTTGCGGCAGATGAACATAATAAATATGCATATCGTTTTGCACGTTATGTGAGAAGAGGAATGTACCATTTAAATGAAATGACAAGTAATTTATAAATATTGAATTTGGTTGACATTAGTTAGTTAATATGATAATATAAGCCTATAGCTACTCGATAGCTGGATTTGTTTTTTTTTAGGAGGAATTTGTAATGCACGGTAAAGTAAAATGGTTTAGCGCAGAAAAAGGTTATGGTTTCATTGAAAGAGAAGACGGCGGCGACGTATTTGTACATTTTTCCGCTATACAGGAAGATGGCTTCAAATCCTTGGCAGAAGGTCAGGAAGTTGACTTTGACATCGTTGATGGCGCTCGTGGACCGCAGGCAGCTAACGTAACAAAGGCATAAGCTGTTTGGGTTGATCAATATTGACCTTTTAACCGGCAATCGTAGATTGCCGGTTTTTCTTTTAATTGCATTGTCTACTTCAAAAGTATAATTTGTGATAAATATTCAATATATATGTAAATTTTTACAAAAAAATATGCATAAAAACTTGAAAATAATGCAGATATATGATATGATACAAGAGTGATTTTCATTTGATGTATGTATTTAATATATGGAGGGAACTATGAAACACTTGAATAGCTTTGCAGATTACACGGTAGATGAAATTAAGGGAATTTTATTGCTAGCTGAGAAAATCAAGAAAAATCAGGATGCTTATGCACATATACTTGATGGAAAAAAATTATATACATTATTTGAAAAGACATCAAATCGTACATATCTATCTTTTGTAATCGGTATGGAGGAATTGGGTGGCAAAGCGTATAATCAATTGTGGAAAGACAGCAATTTTACAATTGGAGATCTTATGAGTGAAATTAAATATGTAGGCCGCAATGTAGACTGCATTATGGGTCGTTTTAAAAAGGCGGCAATGACACGTTGTTTTATGCGCTATTCTACAGTACCTGTTATTAATGGCTGCGATAATACTTTTCATCCGACGCAGGCATTGGCGGATATGCTGACTCTTTATGAAAAAACAGGTCATTTTGATGTGAAAGTTCTCTACATCGGGGCTAAAAATAATAGCTATAATTCTCTTTGCGAAATTGTTGTGAAAATGGGAGGAGATATGTATGGATTAACCCCATTTAGCCAAGCTATGGATGTAGACGATGATTTTTATGCAGCTTTAAAAAGGACGGGTCATTATCATGAACTTCCGGTTGATATCAATAAAAGTAAATTAAAACAGGTTATGGTAGATATGGATGCGGTATATACAGATACATGGGTGGATATGGAATTTTTTACAAATCCTGCCTATACGGAAAAGAAAAATATGATTGTCCATTTGATGGAACCTTATCAAATTAATAAAGAATTAATGGAAGGTAGTTCTGCCATGGTCATGCACGATATGCCGATGCATCCGGGATATGAAATTTCTCAGGAAATTATAGATATGCATTTGGACACCATTCTTGATGAAGCAGAAAACCGCAGACATGCGGAAAAAGGACTTCTTGTATATTTAATTACGGGAAGACTTGATTGGTAAAGAATAGGAAAACTTTATTTCATATTACATAATTACACCTCCTAATGCTATATATTTTTGTGACATTGGGAGGTGTATCCTGTTGACAAAAGAAGATAAATTGTGTACAATGATTATGAAATTAAGTTGCACACAATTTAATTTTACATTAGTTTTTAATGATGTCATTCTTAAGAAAAGGAGGATGATATATGGGACGTTATGATATAGGTATTATTGGAACCGGTCCTGCCGGACTTTCGGCGGCACTTACTGCTAAGATACGCAATAAAAAAATACTGCTTTTAGGAAGAAAAAATTTAAGTGAAAAGGTGGAAAAAGCACATATTGTTCAAAATTACTTAGGCCTTCCTAATTACAGCGGTGTTGATATGGTGAAGGTTTTTCAACAGCAGCTGAGCATAATGAATATTGCTGTTACAGAAGATAAGGCGACAGTCATATACAATATGGGAGAATATTTTGAAATACAAACAGCAGCGGGTGCTATGTATGAAACGACGAGCATTATATTGGCTGCCGGTACGACAGTAACGCACTTTTTTGCAGGAGAAAAATTGTTTTTGGGGCGGGGAGTAAGTTATTGTGCTACGTGTGATGCTCCATTATACAAAGGTAAGGTTGTTGCAATTATTGCAGACAGTGCGGCTGAAGAAAGTGAAGTAGATTTTATGGCTGAAATAGCGGCTAAAGTATATTATATCCCCTTGTATCAGGGGGATATCCATGTATCCTCTTCCGTTACAGTTGTTCATGAAATACCTGTGAGTATTGCTGGTACATCTAAAGTTTCTCAGCTTCAAACTGAGGATGCTGTGTATGAGGTCGATGGAGTATTTATTTTACGTGAAAGTGTCGCACCTGATCAATTGGTTCCAGGATTAACAACGGAGAGCGGTTATGTTGCTGTAAATCGTCAAATGGAGACAGTTATGAAAGGCTGTTTTGCATGCGGCGATATTACGGGACGCCCTTATCAATATAGTAAAGCAGCTGGTGAGGGGAATGTGGCTGCTCTTTCGGCTGTATCTTATGTAGATCGAAATCGGCACAAGTAGATAATTATTTTAGGAGGTAATTATGATGATTAAAAAAATTTCTCAAAATGAATTTAATGAAGTACTTAATAGCAAAGCGGCGGTAGTTGATTTTTCAGCGACTTGGTGTGGACATTGTAAAAGGCTGGCTCCTGTGTTAGAAGAAGTTGCCGAAGATATGAAAGGAAACGTAAGCTTTTTCAATGTGGATGTAGATGAAGCACCTGCCTTAGCAGCACAATTAGAAATTCAAAGTGTACCAGCGTTGTTTGTTTTTAAAGAAGGGAAATCCGTTGGAAAGCAAGTTGGATTTGCTCCTAAAGAACAACTTCTACAATTTATCAAAGAAAAATTGGATTGAAGGCAACGCATGTGACACAGCATGAAGAACAACAAACTTTACAAACATATGAGCAATTGAAACTTTGCAATCAACTTTGTTTTCCTTTATATGCAGCATCTAAGGAAGTTGTTAAACACTATAGGCCCTATCTGAAAAAATTAGACTTGACATATACACAATATATTACCATGATGGTTTTATGGGAAAAACGAGAAATCAATATTAAAGAATTGGGAGATTGCTTGTATTTGGATTCGGGAACCTTGACGCCGTTGCTTAAAAAGTTAGAATCAAAAGGATATTTAAAGCGATCTCGTCTCCCTGCGGATGAGCGAAATGTTATGGTAACCTTGACACAAACTGGAAGCGATTTGCGCCAGGAGGCGAGAGATATTCCAGGAAAAATGGGTACTTGTGTCAAACTTTCGCAGGATGAAATACAAGAGCTTCGCAACCTCTTGCATAAACTTTTGGAAACATTGTAGTTTATAACAGCATAGTAAGAAAAATGTGTAAGAGAAAACCAGTACCAAGAATGAAATAAAATCATTTTTAGTACTGGTTTTGTATTTTTTATATTCAACAAGTCAATGTTTTTACTGTTCTTCTTAGTTTAGTCGGTATGTTTTGATAAATCAACTTCTTTTAAAGGAATTAATTGGGTGTGATGTTTTAATTTATGCCAAATGAAAACAGCTAGAAATACAGGAATTCCGATGTAAGCTACGCTGGCACCATACCAGTCGATAGAAGGACCTATGAAAGCTGAATAATTTTGGCCGGCAGTGACAATAATGCACAAGATAAGAGCCAGAATAGGTCCAAAGGGGAAAAGAGAAGCTTTATAAGGTAATACGCTTAAATCCTTTCCTTGTGCTTTAAATGCTCGGCGGAAGCGATAATGGCAAATAGCGATACCGATCCAAGTAATGAAACCGGCCATGCCGCTGATATTGACCAGCCAGTTGTAGGCAGTGCCTTCGCCGATCAGAGAGGTGAGAAATGCAGCAAATCCAAAGATGACGGTAGCAAAAAGTGCATTTGTCGGGACACCTCGTTTATTCAGCGTAAGAAAACATTTGGGAGCTTGTCCTGTTTCGGCCATAGCATATAACATACGTGTAGATACATATAGGCCGGAATTGCCGGCAGAAAGGACTGCGGTTAATATAACTGCATTCATGATAGAAGCTGCGGCAGCAAATCCAAATCGTTGGAAAACAAGGGTGAAAGGACTGATGGATATATTTTCTATTTCTGTGTTTAGCAGATTGGGATCTGTATAAGGAATAAGGAAACCTATAACGGTAAAAGCTCCTAAATAGAAAATAAGAATACGCCAAAATATAGAATGAACGGCACGAGGAACGTTTTTTTCGGGATCTTCGCTTTCTCCTGCGGCAATACCAATCATTTCTGTTCCCTGAAAGGAAAAACCGGCAACCATAAAAATTCCCAACATGGAAGTGACACCACCGACAAATGGGGCATCGCCGATAGTCCAATTCATAAAACCCGGTGATGGGGTAGGCCCGAATCCTAAGATAAGCAATGTTCCTACAACAAGAAAGACAAGAACCGTAAGTACCTTTATACCAGCGAAAATAAATTCACTTTCACCATATGAGCGGGTAGATAAATAATTCAGAATAAATAAGATCGCCAAAAACATTCCACTCCAAACGGCGGCCGGTACATCAGGAAACCAATATTTCATGATAAGTGCACCGGCTACCAATTCGGCGGCAACCGTAATAGCCCAGTTAAACCAATAATTCCAGCCTAAAGCAAATCCCAGAGACCTATCTACATAACGATTCGCATAGGTTTCAAAAGACCCGCTGACTGGTAAATAGGAAGCCATTTCGCCTAAGCTGGTCATAAGGAAGTACACCATAACGCCGATAAAAATATAGGCTACTAACGCACCACCAGGGCCGGCTTTACTGACTGTTTCCCCGCCGGCAACAAAAAGTCCGGTCCCAATAGCGCCGCCGATAGCAATCATATTCATGTGCCGCGCTTTGAGACTCCGACGTAAGCCTTGCTTTTCTTCGTTCATATCAAACCACAACCTTTTGTTAATGTTAAGAACACGATAGTCTTACTCGTATATTATAACGAAATTATGAAATGATTACAATGAACAATAATGTATTTATCTTGTACCATATTAAATACGAGTCTCTTAAATTGAAAAATGCATGGAAGTGCCGTATAATGAGATTATGTTTATAGTAATGAGGTGAAAATGATGTCTGCATTGTTATATTTGGGACTTTGTATATTAGTAGGATACTATGCCAGCCACCGTGGACGCAGCGCTGTTGCTTGGTTTATTATTGCGTTGCTTATCAGTCCTATTATTTCTGCTATTATTTTAGCAATTATGCGTGATTTGACGGTAGATCAGGCAATACGACGCACCAGTATGGAAAAGGATCGCATGAAAGAACGTATTACTGTATCTGAGACGGCGATGAATGCCCGTATGAATCACATGGAACAGCGTATGGACCGATTGGACGGCGGAACTGCGGTCATGAATCCTGGGGAAGAAAAAACATTGCTCAACAGTTCGAATGATTGGAAATATTGTCGGCAATGTGGGGCTAAAATAGATGTTTCTGCATCATATTGCCCTAATTGTGGGACAAAACTGCCAAAAAATTGATATGGCTGAATGTCCGTATTGCTATAATGATGTTTATTTTGATGCGGGAAATTGTCCGTATTACTATCGGGGGTTAAGTTAAGAGGAGGAATCCTGTATTGAATATAAGAAGAAGAATATGTGAATATTACGGTAAATATCGAGTGACTGTATCCGGAGATATATCGATTGCATCGGTAAATCCGACGGTTTTATATGAACTTGTTGGTGAACAACGCCGGGATGTGGAGAAAATGATAGATACACTGCAGGAACAATATCCATTTTTAAAAGTGGAAATTAAAAATGGAATCAATGAAGCAGAAATTAATTTCTTTGCATTTGGCAGTGCATTGTCAGACAAAGCTTTTTTAGATCATCTGCAAGAATGGCTGATCCAAACTGCCAGAATATTGACCTCTGATATCAAAACTGTTGTGACAATTAATTTTAATGGTATTTTTTTCAGGAATAGAGTAGAAGAGCATTTCCGCTTTCTTAATAAAGGAATGGAAATTCAATATCGAATAACTGAAAAAAAGAATAGAACGAGGTATGATTATGTCTCTCGTTCTTCATATACTCGTATATTAGGAACGGTGGTGCTTATTGCCGCATTAGTTTGGTTTATATACAATAATGTTGCTGTGCAGCCGCCTCAGGCGGGTAAATTAGTGTGATGCAGGAGGATTGCTATGGAATTGGAGGAGTGTCGCGAACAAATCGACGTCATTGATAAAAAATTGACGCAGTTATTGGAGCAGCGTATGGCTATCGTAGCACGTGTGGCGGAATATAAAGAACTACATCATATGGATGTATATGATCCTAAGCGGGAAATTGCCGTGCTGGATAAAATTGCAATACGTATAAAAAATGAAAAGTTGATACCCCATATTAAGCAGATATATACTTGTATTATGAATGAGAGCAAAAAGTATGAACGGAAGCGAATGGAACGGTGATATGATGGAGAATGAGGAAATAATAAGAGGAAGTGTGGAATCCATTATATTTCAGGCACCGGATTCCGATTTTCTTATTTTTCGGATACGCATAGATGAAAATGATTCCAATCTCACTATTATGGGAAAAGGACTTAAACCGCTGGTTGGAGAGCGGTTGGAAATCAAAGGACACTATGTGGTGCATAAAAGATACGGCCGTCAATTTTCTGCATCTTTTTGGCAACGCATGGTACCTGATACGGAAGAAGGCATTATACGTTTTTTGTCTTCCCGCACCGTAAATGGAATAGGTCCGGCATTGGCACAGCGCATTGTTGACGTCTTTGGAAAAGAGACGATTCGCATCATTGAACAAGAACCGCAGAAATTACTTCAAATAGAAGGAATCGGCAATAAAAAATTAGCGATGCTTACAGACTCTTTTTATGAGGAGAAGAAAGTAAATGAATTGGCTCTTGCATTGGAAACACATGGTATATCCGGGCGTTTTGCCGGGCGGTTATTGCAAGTATATGGTGAAGAAGCGAACTATGTTCTGATTCATGAACCATATCGCATGGTTCGTGAAGTGGATGGCATTGGATTTAAAACGGCAGATCAGATTGCCTTGGCTTTCGGAATGAATCCATTGTCAGAGGAGCGGCTGGCAGCAGGCCTTATTTATGTTTTATACGATATGACCCAAAGTGGACATGTATGCGTGCCGGATAATGAACTGGTCCATCGAGCCGCTGCAATTTTGAGGGCTGAGGAAGTAGTGCTGCGGGAAATACTTAATAATTCAATTCAAATGGGACAACTCATTACGTCCTATTATGGCGGCGTTACGTATGTCTATACAGAGGAAGCGTATACAGAAGAAGTAGAAGCAGCCCGTCATATTATAGAGATGACGGAAATGGCACCCTTACAGACAACATCCCATGTGGCATTATTTTTAGAGCGTTGGCAGCAGGATTGTAAATTTAAGCTGGCAGATGAGCAAATACAGGCAGTCGAGCAATCTTTAGAAACAGGAATTATGGTTATTACAGGCGGTCCGGGAACTGGAAAAACAACTATCATACAGACTATCATTCGATTAGCTGAACAGGAAGGATTGCGGATTATGTTATGTGCACCCACGGGAAGAGCGGCTAAGCGGCTTACGGAGACGACGAATCGGGAGGCCTTGACAATTCATCGTTTGCTCGGGCCTGGCGGATATGTTGGAACGAAGCAGATATTTGATCATAATGAAGCCAATCCACTCCCGGCAGATTTAGTTATTGTTGATGAGGTATCTATGCTTGATTTGGAACTGATGTATCACTTGATGAATGCCTTGCGTCCTGAATGCCGCTGTATACTTGTTGGGGATGCAGATCAGCTGCCTTCCGTTGGAGCGGGAGCGATATTGCATGACATTATACGGTCTGAAGTGGTTCCTGTTGTGCGATTACAGACGGTTTTTCGTCAAAAAGATGGCGGTCGTATTGTGACGAACGCTCATTTAATTAATCGTGGACGGCTGCCTGTAGTAGATATAGGCGGAGAATTTCAGTTTTTGGAAATTGCTGATGAAAAATCGGGTGCTGTTTTGATTAGTAAGCTTTATGCACAAGAAATCAAGCAAACGGGGGATAAGTTTTCCGTGCAAGTTTTATCTCCCATGTATCGGCAGGAGTGCGGAGTGGATCATTTAAACCAATTGATCCAAGAACAAACGAACGGGGCAGCTCCGGAAAAGCAAGAATATAAAAACGGAAGCATTTTTTTTCGTGTAGGAGATAAAGTGATGCAGAAAAAAAATGATTATGATAAAGGTGTCTTTAATGGTGACATAGGGGAAATATATGCTATTCAGCAAGATATGATCCACGTGCGTTATCCCGAACAGGATGTAAAATACGAAGGACGGGAAGTAGAGGAAATTACATTGGCCTATGCGGTGACGGTCCATAAAAGTCAAGGCAGCGAATATCATACCGTTATAATGGCACTGGTAAATAGTCATGCTATTATGCTGCAGCGTAATTTGTTCTATACGGCCGTAACGCGGGCCAAACGAAAAGTTATTCTAGTCGGTACTAAAAAGGCCTTGCGGCTGGCTGTGGAAAATGTGCGCACAAGTCGTAGGTTCACTTTGCTGGCACAGCGTTTGCGAGAGGAAGAGTTATGTTAAAACGTATGGGCTGTGTTCTCCTTGATTTAGTATATCCGCCTCGATGTCCTGGATGTGGCTGTTCTGTGGAGGTGCATGGAAACTGGTGTCCCCCTTGTTTCGCCAAAATCTGGCAGCCGCGCATGATCAGCGGCAGTCATAAAGCGGGAAAATTGGATGGATGCTATGCGTTAACCTCTTACAGTGGGGATATGAAAAAAATATTGCGTGCCTTGAAATACAGTCGCGCTTTAAAATATGAAAAAGGTTGTCAGTATATATTGGATGCATTTCCCTGGCAGGATAGGTTTGCTAGAATAGATGCTGTCGTTCCGGTGCCTTTATCGACACGGCGTATGTATAAAAGAGGGTATAATCAGACTGAAGTTATTTTTCGTCCCTGGGTGGAACGGTATGGATGTTGGAAAGACTTGCTTGAACGGGTTCGTTCTACAGAGGCGCAATGGCATCTTACTAAGCAGCAGCGAGAAAAGAATTTAAAAAGAGCCTTTGAAATAAACAAAGACTCTTTTTGTATTACGGGGACACACTTACTGTTAGTTGATGATATTTATACAACGGGAGCCACTCTTCAAGAATGTGCATATATATTAAAACAAAAAGGCGCCGCATCGGTGACCGGTTTGGTCATTTCCAGCGGCGCTTTGTAGTCAGCCCAGCGTTTCAATAAATGCTTTTACGATTTCAGGATCGAAAAGGATGCCCGATGCGCTGAATAATTCTCGAACGGCCTGCTGTTTTGTCTTGGCCCAGAATTCGGTAGAAGGATTTATGATAATGTCATAATAATCGGCAACGGCAATAATACGTGCTCCAAAAGGAATATTTGATGCCCGCAGATGTTTTGGATATCCTGAACCATCCCAGCGTTCATGATGATAATGAATGTAAGGAATGATATCTTGGCAGAAAGGGATGTTTTCTAACATATTGCTGCCGGCTGCGGAATGACGCTTGTATTGTGCTCTTTCCCTGGTATTTAAATAGGGAAGCTTGGCCAGTAAGGTATTGGATATAGATAACAAACCAATATCATGAAGCAGCGCGGCGTGCTGAATTGTTTCTATTTCATTGTTGGGCAGTCCCAGTTTAGCGGCAATACTGACGCTATAGTTAGCAACTTGCAGCGAATGGAGATAAAGGCGTTGATTTTTGTATTGCAGCAAGCGAAGAAATTGTGCGGTAACAGTATCAAGAGATTCCCGTTCTTTAGATCCGACTTCGGCAGACTGCATTAATGATAACATAAACATAGAAACAAACCTTTCAATATTATAATAGCTTATTGGATAGTGTCCTTCTGGGAACTTTTCATACGGCGTGCCCGTGTAGACCGTTTAGGATGACGAATAATGGTAAACATTTTACTGCTTGTTCGCTTTATTTTTGCACCTGTGTTTTTTACCCGGCGAATAGTTGTAATTTTCGACTTATGTTTTGGCCGCATGTCGCGGATAGAGCCAAAATCACCGCGGCGTACACTGGTAGCTTTGATACGGTCCGAATGGAGATTGACTTTTAAGGCACTCATAATAGAACTGGCCTTGAGATTAATGTTAAAACTGTATATATCCACGGCAGCGTATAAAAGCTGTGGATAAAAATGGATGCAGATATGTGAATTTTCTGATACGGCTATACAGGTGAGTTCATCATCAACATGATAAAAATTAATACCATCCAGCGGCGCCTCTGCTAACTCAAAAGCCCGTTCTACTAAAGGTTCGAGCTCTTCAGGTTCTTGAAATGTTGTCTTGCAATTGTAAAAATCAATTATTAAATGTGTTCCTAATGTATTTTTCATGATTACCCACCTAACGTTTAGTTACGACTTATTATATAATTTTTTCTGCGCCTTGTAAACGTAAATTGACAAATGTAAATAAGCAAAATTTTGCTGTTATTTAGAAATATAGAAGGAATGTGGAAAAATGATGTTTTTGAGAATAAAAGTAAATATTTTGTATGTAAAAAATTCATAACTTTAAGATATTTATGTTAAAAAATAAAATACCGGCGAGCTTTTTTGCAGCTCCACCGGTTTGAAAAAAATAAAAACTTAAATAAGAGAATGAAAGAATTATTTTATAGTAATTAATTCATAATCACGCGTGCCTAATCCAATTTTTTCAGCATGTTCCAATGTTTCTTTCCAATGCACGTTGGGGTTGCTGTCGAGAAAATGGTCGTGATGATGATGCCAGTTAGGATCAGCAAGATTGTCTCCGAGTTGGCTGTTGGATAAAGGAATTTGTTTTTGACAGGCATCTACGCAAGCTTGATCAATAGCGACAGGATCAAAAGAGGCAAACATTCCGATATTCGGCAGGATAGGGGCATCATTTTCGGCATGACAGTCACAATTTGGCGAAATATCCATGGCCAGACTGATATGAAATGTGGGACGATCTTGACAAACAGCCATAGCATATTCAGCCATTTTACGATCCAATTGATCGGAAGCATCTCGCTGAATCACGGTGATAGCATCAAAAGAGCAGGCACCGATGCAGCGTCCGCAGCCTTTGCACAAATCTTCATGAATATAGGCTTTATTGTTTTCATATGTGATAGCGTTAGAACCACATTCTTTAGCGCAGCGCCTACATCCGCGGCACCGTTTTTCTTTTACCGTGGGTTTTCCCGATGAATGCTGATCCATTTTACCTGCCCGGCTGCCGCATCCCATGCCGATGTTTTTTATAGCACCGCCAAAGCCGGTCATTTCGTGACCTTTGAAGTGGGTCAGACTGATAAATATATCGGCATCCATAATAGCGCGGCCGATATGTGCTTCTTTTATGTACTCCCCGTTTTTAACCGGCACATCAACATCATCGGTACCGCGCAATCCATCGCCAATGATGATCTGACAGCCTGTTGTTATCGGGTTGAAACCATTTAAATTGGCACAATCCATATGTTCCAACGCATGTTTGCGACTGCCTGGATAAAGAGTATTGCAATCTGTAAGGAAAGGGATACCGCCTTGTTCTTTTACTAAATCAGCGACAGCCCTTGCATAATTAGGACGAAGATAAGATAAATTTCCTAATTCACCGAAATGCATTTTAATAGCAACGAATTTTCCATCCATGTCCATTGTTTTGAAATCAGCTTTGATACAGATATTTTGTAATTTTTTTAAAAGATTGGTACCTAAGCCGACACGGAAATCTGTGAAATATACTTTGGATTTTTCCATTTTTTTTCCCTCCTTGTAACTAAATGATACTTTTATAGTGTATCATTTAAAGTGTACTATAAGTCAAGAGAAAATAATATGTATATTCATTATTTGCCAAAAGAGTTCCAGAAAATTTTTCTGGAACTCTTGATTTATAACATATATATAGTTTGTTCATGCTGGGGGACTACGATATTGTTCACTGAACTTCTTCTTCATGTTTACGGAACGGTGTAAAACTGAAATGATTTCCGTCAAAACCAATGGAAACCGTATCTCCTTCGCGAATAGTACCACTGATAATATCTTTGCTCAGAGCTGTTTCGACAGTATGGACAATAAGGCGTCGTAAAGGACGGGCGCCGAACTGAGGATCAAATCCTTGATCGGCAAGTGCCTGCAGCGCATCTTCCGTCCAAGTCAATTCTATTTTAACTTGCCGTTCTAACCGTTCGCTTAAGCGTTTAAGCAAAATAGCGGCGATATTGCGAACTTGATCTTTTTGAAGAGCTTTGAAGACGATAATGTCGTCGATACGGTTCAAAAATTCTGGGCGGAAATAGGTTTTCAGTAATTCACGTACGGCTTTTTCTGCTTCGGTAAAATCTTGTTTTTCCAGGATTTCATGAGAGCCTAGATTGCTGGTCATGATAATGACTGTGTTTTTAAAGTTGACAACTCGGCCTTTCCCATCTGTCAGGCGGCCATCGTCCAGAATTTGCAGGAGTACGTTAAAGATATCCGGATGCGCTTTTTCTATTTCGTCAAGAAGAATAACGCTGTAAGGGTGACGGCGTACAGCTTCCGTAAGCTGGCCGCCTTCATCATAGCCGACATATCCCGGAGGAGCACCGATAAGACGTGATACGGTATGTTTTTCCATATATTCGCTCATATCAATGCGGATGATATTACGTTCATCATCGAAAAGACATTCAGCCAGTGTTTTTGCCAATTCTGTTTTACCTACGCCGGTAGGACCGAGGAATATAAATGAACCAATTGGGCGATTAGGATCCTTGATACCGGCTCGTGCACGGATAATGGCTTCACTGACGACGCGGACGGCTTCGTCCTGACCTACGACACGTGCGTGCAGAATATCCTCTAAGTGGAGAAGCTTTTCTCGTTCTCCCGTCATCATTTTTGTAACAGGAATACCTGTCCATCGACTGACGACTTGGGCAATGTCTTCTTCACCGACTTCTTCCTTTAAAAGCTGCGAATCTTGATGTGTGGTAAGTAATTTTTCTTGTTCTGCCATTTGTTTTTCTAATTCAGGAAGTTTACCGTATTTTAATTCGGAAGCTCTGGTTAAGTCATATTCACGTTCTGCTTTTTCCATTTGGCTTTTTACGGAGTCTATTTCCTTTTTTATAGCTTGTGTACGTAGTATAGATTGTTTTTCTTCTTCCCATTTGGATTTAAGTTTACTTTCTTCTGTTTTTAATTCTGCTTTCTTTTTTATGATTTTTTCTAAACGTTCTTTGGAAGCAGCATCGGTTTCTTTGTTCAAAGACTGTTCTTCTATTTCCAGTTGCATGATCTTATGGCTGATTTCGTCAATGGGTTGTGGCATAGATTCTATTTCTGTACGTAATTTGGCGGCGGCTTCATCGACTAAATCAATAGCTTTGTCAGGTAAGAAACGATCGGAAATGTATCGATCTGACAAAACGGCGGCTGCTACCAAGGCTTTATCCCGGATCCGTACGCCATGATGTACTTCATAGCGTTCTTTCAGACCACGGAGAATTGTGATGGTATCCTCTACAGAAGGTTGACCAACCATAACAGGTTGAAAACGGCGTTCTAAAGCAGCATCTTTTTCAATATATTTTTGATATTCATTCAAGGTGGTAGCCCCGATACAGCGTAATTCGCCCCGGGCCAGCATGGGTTTTAAAATATTGCCGGCATCCATGGAGCCCTCTGATGCACCAGCGCCTACAACGGTATGGATTTCATCAATAAAAAGAAGAATTTGGCCGTCTGATTTTGAGATTTCGTTCAATACGGATTTCAACCGTTCTTCAAACTCTCCACGGTATTTAGCACCGGCTATAAGAGAACCCATATCAAGAGAATAAAGCATTTTGTTTTTTAATGATTCAGGTACATCCCCGGCGATAATGCGGCGAGCTAAACCTTCTACAATAGCTGTTTTTCCTACACCGGGTTCACCGATAAGTACCGGATTGTTTTTTGTGCGGCGTGACAGAATTTCGATAGTACGGCGGATTTCATCATCACGGCCGATAACGGGATCAAGTTTTCCTTTACGTGCTGCTTCTGTAAGATCACGGCCATATTTTTCCAAGGCTTTGTAGTTGTCTTCCGGATTGTCGCTGTTAACATGTTGTTTGCGGTTTGATTTAATAGTGGACATGATTTTGTCTTTATGCAATCCGAATTCTTGGCATAATGATTTTACATTATCATCACTTTCTTCAACAATTCCCAACAAAAGATGTTCTGTGCTGATATATTCATCATGCATGGAAGCCGCTAATTGTTGAGCTTTACCAATAACACGAACCATTTCGGTGGACATTGTCAATTGATTTTGACCTTTAACCGACGGGATTCTTTTCAGTAATTGATCTAATCGTGCCTGCAGCATAGGCAAATCCGTTTTGCATTCTGTGAAAATAGTGGATAAAAGACCCTCCGGTTCTTTTACAAGGCCCATAAGCATATGCGTTGCAGTGATTTCCTGATGATAGTTTAAAGCGGCGATTTGTTGTGCAGCTTGAAATGCTTCGATAACTTTTTGTGTATATTTTTCAGTTCCCATAATAAAACCTCCTTCATTATAGGCAATATAATTGTCTACTGTGATTTCAAGTATCATTATACACGTAAAGGTCAAAAAGTCAATAAGTCAAAAGGTTGATTTTTAATATATTATGAAACAGGCAGTACAATAGGAGAATAATGGTAGTCTGCATGAGAAAAACGTAAAGCCGGATTAGTGAAACAATACTGCTGTATGTCTGTTGCCAATATATCTAAGGCAAGCATAGTAAAGCCGCATGATGTTAACGTGCCGACGGATTGCGTTATTTTATTGATAATAGGGAACGTAGTATTTTTTTTTATTTCATGAATAAATCCCCGGCCGCGAGAATTTAAAGCCAAAAGACGGGCGTATTGAGGACCTTGTTCCTGCCATTGCAGCATAGAATTTTTGGTTATGCCTAATACTGTATAGGCTCCCATGCGACAAAGTCGAGTAAAAGGATAGCGGCGTGTTTTTAGCTCCTCTATTCCTGATTTCCATAGGACCGCTTGTCCCATTATATTTTTCCACCGGTTTTCAATACCGTCGCGAAAAGCTGGCAGCAAGCCTAATTCTTCAGGAGAGCGGCGGCGGCTTTCATATAAAATCAGATCTTGATAGCGGGAGTAATCACAATAGGCTTGGTCAGCCAAAATTTTTTGAAAGCTCTTACGATTTTTTTGGGGGATATACTGTATATAGTCGGTTTTAGGGCGTGTTGTGATGACCGCTTGCCGTAATAGGGATGCACTTGCGTAGGCTGTCAGATCTTGTGCGTTGTGTGACCCTGTTCTTTTTACAGGAAGAAACTGAAGTTTTTTTGCATAACGTTTCAGGGCTTTAACATATTCCAAAGCAAGTAATGTATTGGGATATTGCAGCAGACTTGATTTTTGCGGGAGGGCATCGGCTAATGCTTGTGTTAAAGCCGTGCCATAACTGGTACCTTGCAGTCGGCTTGCGGCTAAGTACGGTTTTATATCAATTGATAAAGCTGTTTCTGCCAGCGCTGTTATATCTGAAGCGGAACCATGTTCTATGCCGCAAGATATAGCAGTACAGCCTAATTGGGAAGCAAGGCGGACGCCGCCGGCAGCAAATTCTTCTGCGCCATTAAGAACAAAAGAACAGGGGAGTTCGAATACACAATCAGCACCGCAGGATACGGCCCAAGCGGCACGCTTCCATTTACTAAACAAAGCCGGTTCTCCCCGCTGAACGAAGGAACCACTCATCAGTACGATAATAATTGTGTTGATGCCATATGTTTTTCGCAGTGTATCGATCATTTTTTTGTGGCCGCTATGAAATGGATTGTATTCGGCGATGATGGCGATGCTATCCAAATGTAAGACCTCCTATTCCTATAATATATTATTCTTTATATATACTATATTACAGCATCTGCGTAAACAAGTAAATTGCGGGAATATAATGATGTATCTTTCTATAAAGAGATTAAGCTTTTAAGCTCTGAAACAGACTGCAGCATAAATTATTAATACGTTTTTATAATTTTTGCAGGTAAATTTATAAAAAGTTAGTTTATTTGCTTTTCTATAAGAAAAAACATGATATAATAGATAATATCTGTTAGAAAGTATGATAGGTGATAGTATGAAATTTTTTAGAATGTGGGCTATGTGCCTTATAATTGTGATGGGGTGTTTGCTGTCCGGCTGCGGCAATACAACTATGCTTGAAGAATACAGTTTCGGCTATACGCAATTGAAGTCGGAACATTCTGAAGTGTTTCTTATGACCCCGTTCCAGCTTGGTAAAGCTAACAGGCAAAATGGTGATGGTGTAATGTATGTAGGAAATGATACCCATATTAATTTGATGGCGATTTCCGAATCAGCAAAAGAATTTACAGTACAAAAACTGGCTGAAACTTCACGTACTATGTTGGAACAAACACCGGATATATCGAATCTGCAAACGAAGGTCAACGAAACGACTGTCAATGGTAAGCCTGCTGTGGAAACGGAGTATACCTATGAAGAACCGCTGCATGGCAAGAATACCAAACTGGACGTACGGAGTCTCTTCTTTGAAGATAACGGCCAAATTTGGCATGTCATGTATATGTACCGTGACGGTGACGCCATGGGTAAAGAAGTGACGGATTACATTTTTGGCAAAATCAAATCTTACTAGACGATGAAAGAAGGTAAATTGCATGATCATATTGGTTTTAAATTGCGGCAGTTCGTCCTTGAAATACCAATTGGTAAACATGGACAAGGAAGAAGTAATGGCAAAGGGTTTGGTGGAACGTATAGGAATGGAAGATGCTGTATTTACGCATAAATGGAATGGACAGAAGAGAGAAGTTACACAATCTATTCCTGACCATAAAGTAGCTGTACGATTGCTTTTGAATGCACTGACTGATAAAGAATGCGGTGTTATAGCTTCCATGGATGCGATTGATGCCATTGGACATCGTGTTGTACACGGTGGTGAAGAATTTGCAGCTTCCACCTTGATCACAGAGGAAGTGATGAAAGCGTTGGAAAGATGCTCTGATATGGCTCCGCTTCATAATCCGCCGAATATTATCGGTATCAATGCCTGCAAAGCTATTATGCCAGATGTTCCTCAGGTAGCCGTATTTGATACGGCCTTTCATCAGACCATGCCGGCTAAGGCTTATATGTATGGCCTTCCTTATGAATTATATAAAGAAAATGGTATTCGTCGATATGGCTTCCATGGAACCAGCCATCGTTATGTAGCTGGACAAGTGGCAAAAGTTATGGGAAAACCGGTGGAAGAACTGCGCATCATTAATTGCCATTTAGGAAATGGATCTTCTCTGGCAGCCATTAAGAATGGCAAATGTGTTGATACGACGATGGGTTTTACCCCTCTTGCGGGTGTGCTGATGGGTACTCGCTGCGGTGACCTGGATCCGGCCATTGTATTGAATGTTATGGACAAAAAAGGATTAAGCACATCGGAAATGGATACACTTATGAATAAGAAGTCCGGCGTACTTGGTATTTCTGGAGTATCCAGTGATTTTCGTGATCTGGGTGCTGCTGCGGCCAAAGGTAATGAACGTGCGCAGCTTGCACTTGATATGTTCCATTATCAAGTACGTAAATTCATTGGAGCCTTTGCGGCTGCCATGGGCGGGGTAGATGTCATTACTTTTACTGCTGGTGTTGGTGAAAATGGTATTGAAAACCGTGCAGCCATTTGTGACGGACTTGAATATTTAGGAGCAAAACTTTGTCCGGAACGTAATAATGTCCGCGGTAAGGATGCTCTTATCAGTACGGACGATTCTACCGTTAAGATGTATGTTATTCCGACCAATGAAGAAATTATGATTGCCCGCGATACAAAAGAAATTGTAGCTGAATAATTTATTTGTTTAATATAGGACACCTGCTTATTCAGCGGGTGTCCTATATTAAGGCTGCGGATAAACTATTGTTTTGGCCGCTTAGTTTTGGAGGAACCACATTGAATATTTTATTCTGGGATATAGATGGAACATTACTTAACACGGGAAAAGCAGGATTATATGCTATAGAAGAAGCCTTTTCCGAACTGCAGGGGAAAAAAGTTATAGTACCGCCGATTGCCGCGGGAGGACGAACGGATAATTATATTTGTCAGCAGCTTTTGTTTAAGGCGACGGGAAAAATGCCTGCTCATACAGAAGTATCTGTTTTTTGCCGTCGGTATGAAAAACTGCTTTTAAAATGGATTTCTAAAACAGATGGACAGGTATTTCCCTTAGTTCGTGAAATACTGCCTTTTTTTGCAGAACGTTCGGATTTTAAACAAGTATTATTAACCGGAAACAGTGAGTATGGTGCTCGGCTGAAGCTTGATGCCTACGAATTATCCTCGTATTTTGATTTTGCGCACTCTGGTTTTGCTTGTGATTTTTATTATCGTGATGACATGGCACGCTATGCATATAAACTGGTGCAGCAAGCTTGGGGTGATGCTATCGAAAACATATTTGTCATTGGTGATACCCCTTATGATATTCAATGTGGCAAAGCCATTTATGCTAAAACAGTGGCGGTAAGTACCGGCCATTATACATCAGCGCAATTAAAACAGCATGCTCCTTGGTGGTTGGTAGAACATTTACCGCGGCCGGAAGAAATGCTGAAAAAATTCAACAGTTGACGTTCGTATTTTAGATACGGGAAAAACAGAGGCTGCAGTGAAATGAAAAGATTCTTCATTTTACTGCAGCCTCTGTTTACTGGTTGCAACATATACTTGTTAATTTCCTAGTTTCCAAGAATTTTCTAATACACGGAAATTTAAATCATTCCATTGTTTTTGCAAATCCCAAATAGTAGAGTAGGTAGAGTATAGTATACTGTTTTGTTTTTTTTCTGACTGTTCTAAATTAGTAATGCGGATTTCTCTGATTTCTGCAGCCGCTGTCAGTTGATTCATTTGATATTGCAAGGACAAAATCCAAACAAACTGCACTACAATAAGAACTGTCATGGAAAGTAGAATATGTGCCAATATTTTTTCTGTTCCCTGTAAGGAGTGCCAATATTGTTTCATACTCTTTAAGCGGTAGGACCATTTTTTTGTCCATACAAACCAAGTTTTATGAACATATTGTGTTTTGTCTGCTGCACATTGCATGATTCTTTTTGCGTTATCCCCGAATTGCAAAGTTGGCACTACCTTTCCCTGACATATTATAGATTATTGATGATTCGAATTCGATTGCGTACAAAATCCAGCCACAGCTGCGCCGCGTGTGATAAATAGTGACCGCGCTTCCAGATAACGTAAAGGGTATGCATAATTTCCGGTTCTACGAGCGGACGGACAACGACGGATTCTGCTGTGCGGGGGTTTGCATCTTTTGTTGGGCATAAACGACTGGGAAGAAGTGCAACACCCAGATTAGCAACTACTGTCTGGATCATGAGATCCCGCTGGCTTGTTTCAAAAACAATCTTGGGCTGGAATCCGATTTTTTTACAATCTTGAATAATTTCATCATGTAAATTAAAATCATCACGATATAAAACAAGGGATTCATTAGCCAATTTTTTGAGGGATATAGTTTTTTCTTTGCTCAATAGATTGTCACGATGAATAATAACATTCATTGGATCTTGTGTCAGGAAAAATGATTCAAAATCTTTTTCCTTAGGTTGTGTGCAGATAATTCCCAAGTCAATCAAACCTTCCTGAACACTGATTTCAACTTTTTTTGAACCGTGTTCATAGAGGTCAAGCTCGATTTGAGGATATTCTTGCTTGAAAGCCCCGAGAAGATTTGCGAAAATAGGAGCATCTGTAATCGGCGGCAAGCCAATGAGAACTGTACCTTGTTCCAATTTGAACTCATTTTCAAAGTCAGTTTTCAAGTGCTCGAACATAAATACCACACGCTTGGCGTGGGTAAGGAAAATAGTTCCCGCGTCTGTTAACTCGACCGCTTTGGCGTTTCGCATGAAGAGTACGACACTTAATTCTTCTTCCAGGGCCTTAATGGTCCGACTGATGGCAGACTGCGAAATGTGCAGTGTCCTTGCGGCTTTACTGAATGACTTTTTATCGGCAACTTCTACAAAATACTTAAGATGATGAAAATCCATATGGCCACCTCCCTAGGGTAAAACGACACTCAAAAAGTATATGTTTACAAATATTCACATACAAATGTTAAAACTAGCATAAAAGTGCTATTGAATTTAAAATGCCGAAGGAATATAATTTAATTGTAGAAAAAAGTTACAAAGTCATTCGGTTGCCGTGGTCGGAAGGACGTATAAATATTACTTGTGCAAATCAGTAATATTACTATTATATTATTACAGATTTGGAATAATGGCAATACTTTTTTATATGTTTCACGGCTTTCTAGCTAGATAATTGCAGATTTTGGAACGTATACAATATGCATATAACTCATTATGTACCGCTTCCAATCAGGGTGGAAGCGGATAGCGTGCGGTTTTGTGCGGCTTTTTTGTGAATGTATGAATATATTGTATATTGTCGGTATTCGTTAACTTTTTAACTTTGTCTAACAACAAGTTAGGTATTAAACCTATTATTGTTAATATATTTTAACTAAGGAGCGTGTTTTATCTATGACCAAATTCAAAACCATGGATGGTAACGAAGCTGCTGCATGGGTCTCTTATGCATTTACTGAAGTTGCCGCAATTTACCCGATCACTCCGTCTTCGCCTATGGCCGAACATGTTGATGAATGGGCTTCCCAAGGGATGAAGAACCTCTTTGGTAACACTGTCAACGTTGTTGAAATGGAATCTGAAGGCGGTGCTGCCGGTGCATTCCACGGTTCGCTGCAGGCAGGTGCTTTAACTACTACATATACGGCATCTCAGGGTTTTCTGCTCATGAT
>JALCNL010000010.1 GCA_022649055.1 Megasphaera sp. | reverse complement strand
ATAGACCATTTTTTCCAAGCCATTACAGTCACTATCATCCCTATTGTCAAAACTAAAAAACCACCAGCCTGTCCAAAAAACTGTCGTAGCAAAACAGCTACCAATCCACCGATCGCACCCCCGCTGATAGACATGACCGCCGGCATAAATTCAGCCCCTTCGGGAACAAAAAATAAGTGTATCATCCCCAGAAACATAATAAACAAGAGTGTTCCCAACGCCCAATTTCCCGTTACCGGGACAGCCTTGCGAAGCATGATATACTTTAATCCCAATACAACCAGCAGCAACGCTGCCAAAATACGCCCAACGCCAAATATATACGCCAGCACATCATCCACAACCGTACCGATGCTGCCCGTATCTACACCAATGATACCAATAGCCGCAAAAAGACCCATAAAAATAAAAACAAGACCCATAATTTCATATTTTAAGAGTGATGGTCCTTGTGTTTTTTTTGTGGTCCGACGTCCTCGCTTTTTGCCGGTCAATTTTTGTGTGCGGTTGGATATTTTACGTTGTGCCATTTTTTCACCTTCCAAAACTTACTTCCCACGACGATGGTTCCAATGTTCCGTCATATTTTTTTCCTGCCCATGATCCGAAGACTGATAATACACTTTATTTCTTAAAGGATTCGGCAAATATTGCTGTTCGACCCACCCCTCAGGATAATCATGGGGATATTTATAATGAATACCGTGTCCCAAAGCTGCGGACCCTTGATAATGACTATCGCGCAAATAGTCAGGAATATCTCCGTAATCCCCCTTTCGAACATCAGAGATAGCGCTGTCAACAGCAACATATGCACTATTACTCTTGGGAGCACAGGCAATATAAATAACTGCTTCCGAAAGAATAATTCTTCCTTCCGGCCATCCGACAAATTGTACTGCCTGGGCTGCAGCATTAGCGACAAGCAAGGCTTGCGGATCTGCCAAACCTACATCTTCAGCCGCACATATTACAAGACGTCGGGCAATGAACGAAGGCTGTTCCCCCGCCTCAATCATTCTGGCCAAGTAATGCAGAGCTGCATCCGGATCTGAACCTCGCATACTCTTAATAAATGCAGAAATAGTATCATAATGAGCATCACCTTTTTTGTCATATGTATAAATTCTATGCCCTACTACTTTTTCTACGATCTCCTGTGTAATTGTACCACGCTGAGGCACCAGCATACAAATTTGTTCCAAAAGGTTAAGTCCCATTCGGGCATCTCGATCTGCATAAGAAGCAATAGTCATAAGCATATCGGTTGTCGCCGTGATTTCCATTTTTCCTAAACCATTAGTTTCATCCTGTAATGCTCTTCGCAAAATAGAAGCCACCGCCTTCTTAGTAAGAGCGGTAAGCTTCATAACCCGTAATCGCGACAGCAACGGACGATTTACCTCAAAATACGGATTTTCAGTAGTTGCTCCGATCAAAATGATTGTGCCATCTTCAACATAAGGAAGTAATACATCCTGTTGTGCTTTATTGAAACGGTGAATTTCATCAATAAAAAGAATCGTCCGTTTTTGATACATACAAACGGCGTCCTTTGCCTCCCCGATCAATTTACGTAATTCTGCCGTTCCGGCGGTAACGGCATTTACTTTAACAAATCGGCTTTGTGTTTCCATCGCAATGACATGAGCCAATGTTGTCTTCCCTACTCCAGATGGTCCATATAATAACAATGAGGGAATTGTATCGCGTTCAATCATTGCCCGTAAAAAACTATCTTTCCCAATCAGTTCATTTTGCCCATATATTTCATCTAACGTGTTAGGACGCATACGTACAGCCAGTGGTTCAAAATGTCCACTGTCCTTCGCATTTGCCATAGAAAATAAGTCGTCTCCGTTCATTTGTTTGCTCCCCATGGTAAATAGAATGCCGCTAAGAATACTCAGCGGCATTTTAATCAACTATATACAAGAAAAGAAGCCCCACCATGCCGTTTATAAACCGAGTTTTGAGCCTGCCTAAGCAGGTGGGTGTCCTCTCATGAGTTCCAACAGTCCTATGCCAGGCATTGTTTTACGCTCACGAAGCCCAGACTCCCAATGTAAAAGATGTTGGTTCAAAACATCGAGACCATTTTACGCACACAGCAGGGTTGCTTCTTGACTACAGTATAATCAAATACATAAAAAAAATCAAGCCTTGACAAATTCGCAGATTCGTATTTCTTTTTTTGTTTTGACAACCTTTAAATTTTAGTTATAATAACTTATATGAAATAACAGAAAGGAATTCCACTTTCATGAAAAAATATTTCTTTTTTGATATCGATGGGACCTTAGCCGTAGGAACAACTAAAGTAATCCCAAAAGATACTATGTTTTGTTTAAATCAATTAAGGCAAGCCGGTCATTTTGTAGCAATTGCCACAGGCCGGCTGCAGTGCGACACCTTACAATTTTCACTACCGTTGCATATCAACTCCTTCGTCGCCGATGGCGGCAACAGTTTGACGTATAATGGTAGACTGCTGGAGATGTCCGGCCTCCCCAGAGAACAAGCTATCTCTTTACTCAAAGATCTTGATGCTTGTCATATTTCCTGGGCTGTCACATTGGAAAATAAAATTATCCGATATACTCGTTCTGCCGCTTTCGTCAATAACGAAAAAAAAAGTTATTTTAAAACAATTGTCTGTCCATTAGATCCTATGAAATTACAGACAATTTACAAAATTTTCTACATAAAACCATCTTATGCTGCTTCTCAACCGCAAAAACATGGTCTTTCCCATATTCCTTATACTGAAAATTCCTTTATCGTTGAACCAGCAGATAAAGCTGCGGGTATTCGCCGCATGATGAAAAAAATCAGTGCTCCCCTGCAGGACGTCGTCGTATTCGGTGACGGATTGAACGATATCAGCATGTTTACTCCTGCATGGTTCTCCATTGCCATGGGAAATGCCTGTCCAGAACTTAAAGAAAAAGCAAACTATATCACAGATACCTGCGATACGGGGGGTATCTTGCATGCTTGTCAAAAACACGGTTGGATATAAATTTTGATTCTATAATAAATGTTGGGGTAAGACTAGACAATCCATTGTCTGCCTTACCCCATTTTGCGTAAAAAGATGGACATAACAGCATACATCCGATACAATCCAAGCGACCAAACCCGATCAGAAAGGACGACGTAGCATGTCCCACTACCATTATATAGAAAAAATGTTCCAATTGATGGTTGCATCAGGAACAGCACCTATGGGGAAAATAAACAGATCTTTTATATAGAGTTTTCTCACATTTCCTGTTTGTGTCCTCAGTGTCATACCCGAACTCCCCGGATTAAAGATTACCGGCAGCAGGAAATCCTATTGGCATGGCTGGACGACGTTCCCCTGTATGCTTCCCTTCATAAATACCGCTATGTTTGTCCCACCTGCGGCCATTCCTTTTATCCCGCCCCCCTTAGTACAACCGTACCAATGACGCAGTCAACGACAGCAGCTCGCCATGATCCGGGAATGCGCCCGTAAACAAAGTTTTACCGATATCGCCGACCGATTCCACGTGTCGGTGACTACCATCCTCCGGTATTTCGACTGCATTTCCTATAGTAAACCTGCTACGCTCCCTGCTATCTTATCCCTAGATGAATTTCGGGGAAACGCACCGGACCAAAAGTACGAAAACGAATTCAGGATGCTGGATTAACAGGATTCAAGTCCCTGCTGTACTCGTTCGCGGATCGGTTTGACGGCATTATTAATGCCATCCGAATTCACTACTCTAATGAATTCATGGAAGGACACCCCAACAAGATAAAAGTATTAGTTTCCGAAATCGTATATTGTTCATGGATGCTGCCACACAACGAAAAAGAGGAACATCCCATTGCATGTTCCTCTTACACATGTGTTACGATTGAACCACCCCAACATTTGACATAGAGCCTTTTTATATTCTCCAAATAAGATTTTGTTAATTGAGCTGTTCTTTTTCCTGCAAGCGCTTTGTCCATTTCCAACGATCATGAAGCCAAAACCAATCCTCTGGATATCGCCGTATATATGCCTCCAGTCGATCATTCAACTTTTGTGTCGTTTCATACATGATTTTCTTTTTTTCTGCTTTAGATAGTTTTTCTCTGCTATCATATGGACGAATCGGCGGTAAAACATTAATAATATGATGATATGGTTTATCTTCATGAATGAACGTAGTAAGAATAGGATAATTATGAATGCCAGCCAATTTAGCCGGCCCATCCGCCGTTAAGGTATCCCGTCCAAATAATTTAACCATAATACCTGATGTCGATGGATCTTGATCCATCAGCAATCCTATATAACAGCCTTCCGATAAAAGTCGTATCATGTCCCGCACACCCGTTTTATATGTAACGTGTTGTTTCATCATACAACGATATTCATTGATAAATTTATCGGCACTATGATTATTCTGTTCTTGTGCAACAGAAATAAGCGGATATCCGTTCATAGCAAGTACGGCACCGAGAAGTTCCCAATTCCCGGCGTGAGATGCCATAAAGATACTACCTTCCCCGCTTTTTTTCAATGCATCAAGATATTCTTTCCCATGAAAAGTAATTTTTTCGTCAAGTTTTTCCTTAGTATACATAGGATAAGATAAAACTTCTACAATCATAGGACCAAACCGCACGCTGCTGGCTCGCGCAATCGCCATTGCTTTCTGCGGATCATCCGTAATTCCACACTCTAGTATCTGACGCTGTGCCAATAACTTACGCCGTTTAGGCACAAAAGTCCAAAAAAATATTCCTAAAAAAGAACCAATGCCACGGCGAATAGTTTCTGGTACATGGCAAATAACATAACTTAAACACTTCATAAAGATATACATGGCATAGCCTCTTTATTTATTTTCCAATTCAGACAGCTTTTTTTCTAAAGCCTTTACACGTTTTGCCATTTCCGGCAAATGTTTAATATAAGCTTCTTGCCGGCTCCACTCCATGTGCGGCCGGGCAGGAAATCCACCATAAATTCCTGGTTTTGTGATATCCCGGGTAATGCCGCTCCTGCCAGCAAACACCGTATCCGAGCAAATGGAGATATGTCCTTTTGTAGCTACTTGACCGGCAAAAGTAACATGATCACCGACAATTGTACTCCCGGCAAGTCCATCTTGTGCAATAATAAAACAATCTTCACCAATTTCACAATTATGTCCCAAATGGACTAAATTATCTATTTTCGTTCCCCGTTTTACTTTTGTACTACCCAGCGTTGCATTATCAATAGTTGTACAAGCTCCGATTTCTACATCATCACCAATTTCCACATTACCAATTTGAGGTATTCGCGTATGTTTTCCATCTTTTGTGGCAAACCCAAATCCTTCCCCGCCAATGACCGCATGTGCCCGTATAACGTCACGGCTGCCAAGAACACAATTTTCATGAATAACTGCACCTGGATATAGCACTGTCTCATCGCCAATAACAACATTATCTCCTATGAAGACGGAGGGATATATAATGCAATGCCTTCCCACACGTACATTTTTACCAATAACAGCATACGCCATAATAGTCGTCTCAGCACCAATAACCGCACTCTCATCTACAATAGCAGCAGGATGAATTCCCACCGTCACAGACTGACGAGGATGGAATAAAACAAGAAGTTTTGAGAAGGCCAGCCGTGGATTCTCTACTATAACCAACGTATTGTCCCCACAAGGAACTTCCTTTTCCACTATGACAGCTCCCGCATGAACTTGTGGAAGATATTCTATATATGGGTCCACCGCAAAGGTAATATCATTTTTTCCCGCTTCTGCCAAACTGCAAATATCTTCCACAACGGTCTCACCGTTTCCGATAACAGTGCCTCCTAAAAATTCAGCCAATTCCTGTACCGTTTTCTTCAATAGTTCCACGTCCTTTACTGCATTTTTTTAATCAAATCATCCGTCACGTCAATTCCGCCCTTTTGGACTGCTTCTGTGTATACTATAGTACCAATATTTTTTTCTTTAGCAATTTCACCTAACTTGCTCTGTACATCATGAACAAACTGCTGCTGCATACTGGAACCGAAAATTTGCAATTCCTGCTGTGATTGCTGTTGTTTTTTCTGATAATCTTCTGCCGACATAGTTTTCTTTGCTTCATTTAATTCTTTTTCCACGGCATCTTGTTTATCTTTTAACTTTTGCTGCAACTGCTGAGCCTGTGGTGCTTCTTTACTTACCCGTGTCATATCCACTACACCCATTTTATCCGCTCCGCCGCAGCCGGCAAGCATCCCTGCTATAAGAGTAATCATCATAAACGCCGTAAAGCGCTTCCATATTTTTTTCATTCTTTAATGCCTCCTGTTATGCCAGCTTGGCAATAATATCATCTGTTACGTCTTGCGCCGTTCCTGTCCCTAAATAATCACTAAAGATCATAGTAATTCCTTGTTCTTGTGCAACAGAAGCAGCTTTTTCTCTGATATCTGCCATAATATTATCCTTTACTTCATTTATTTCTTTTTCTTTTGCGGCAAGTTTATCTTTCCACTCTTTATTCCATATTACCGGTTCCGGTCTATTATCCATATTATTCATATGCTCTTGAAAAAGGTTATAATTTTCCTGCTGCCGCCCATTCAATTCTTGTTTAACCTGTTCTGTATATGCAGCCAATTCTTGCTGCGCCTGTGTTTTATAAGGCGCCATAGCCGAAGCTATTTCGGCTTCTGTCAGTGATGTTTCAACTGTTGCAGCACTTCCTTTAAGCAGTGATGTTAATTGCGATTTTGTTGCAGCTCGCTCTTCCGCACTAAGGGAAAGTGTCTCTAATTTCAGCTTTAAATTAATAATTTTCAACTCATTTTCTTTAAATCTCTGTGGCTGCAGCTCCTTTTTTGTTTTTAACAATTCTTGATATTTTTTCTGCAATCCCATATTCAATTCATTTTCTTTTAAAGCAACACGGGCATTCAGTTCTTGATCAAGGGCGGCAGACATCAACGCTGCATTGCTACCGATACTCTGAAAAGCCTGATCCTGAACTACCGCTTTTTGTGAATAATTCCACTGTTCAAACTGATACTGGGCAATCATCGCATTATATTGCAATTCCAGATGGTGATATTTACTATATTCCGGATGACTCATCATAATATGCTCTATATCTGCATATGCATAAACAGGGCCGGCAGTTCCAGTATTCTGCACGCTGCCTCCCCGATTGTGCAAACCCATATACCCCGCAAAAAGAAATCCCACAACAAGGACTGCACCGACGACTGCAACATATATCCGTTTCATAGAATCATCCTTATTTCGATTCACTCAAGTTTTTCGCAACTTGATCAGTAATATCCGTACCACCATACAATACAACGCGTTTATCTACAACAAGGCTTAACCCCTTTGTACTTGCTACACTGTTAACAGCATTATCAACTTTGTCTTTCAGTCCTTTTTGAATTTCTTCCTGCTTTTTAGCCATTTCACCCTGCATAGTTTGATACAACTGTCCTTTTTGTTCATCATTCATGCTGGCTGATTGTTCCTCAAACTTTTTCTGCATATCCTGAGATGCCTGCTGCATTTCTTTTTGTGCATTCTGCAGATCCGCATTATCCGGAGCAAACACCTTGCTCATGTCTACTATTCCAATATTGCTAGAAGGTGCCGCATTTACAGGATTACCCATCTGCATTACAGCAATGGCTGCGATACTCAAAACAAAAATCAGTGCTACCGCCGCCGAAAAAATTTTAACATTCTTTTTCTTACCCATTTCTGACATCATTATTACATTTCCCCTTTTCTTTTACAAATAGCCTATTACCCGAAGCCACCTATCATGGTCGGATATGATATATTCAAGGCTGACATATTCATGAAGTTTATAAGAAAGACCAAACTCATTATCCCGATTGGTAAGATCCCGATCATAACGGACTCCCCACCGATTGCCTAAGTTTTGTTTTAACCAAAGATGATTGCTTGTATCTTCTGTTTCAAATTGATATCCTAACGTTGTTGTTTTGCCCCATCGATAAAAATATCCAGGAATAAAATCCCATTTTACAGAAGAAGGTTTAAATTCTACTTCACTGAAAAACTCATGATGCTGCCCTACTTTCCGTCCTATATGAGCCATAATCACCGTATGTTCGTCTGATATATCCCTATTATGATATTTATCATTACGGTTCATATCGATGTATGCACCTGCCTGAATATCATAAAAATCTGTTTCCGATTTTAAATGAATCTCTAGATTTTCACCGATAGCAACAGTGGGTATCACACGAAGTTTATATTGTTTAATAACCCATTGCTTAGCAAGCGTTTTTTGCAAATCAGTTAAAATATCACGCTCATGACGCCGCACGAAAGTAATTGGCAGCCCTTCAAGTCCCGCATATTTTTGTTCTATATTTTTCCGCGTATTCAGAAAAATTACTTTTGGCAGGTTTTCAGCATCAAGAATAACATTGACATTGCGAATAACAGGAAGCTGCGGCATTAAATAAATTTGCACCTCCGTATGGATTCCCGGTGCAATGACAATGTGCGGATAGAATTCAGGAAGCATACCGGTCAATTCATTTTCCAATACCGATTTTACAACTCCATTAGCCCAATCCAGTGAATCTACAGGCAGCCCAACCAATAAATTTTCCACCATAGGCTGAATATCATGGAGATCACCTGCAGCCATCTGTACTCCCATACTTGGCAAAGAACCATAATCAACAGTGACATTCACCGTATGAATTGTATCTCCCCACGGACGAACCCGTACTGCCATTATAGTATCAGGTCCCGCTGAAATAGTTATATCATCAACAGTATACCCAATCAGCACCCGATTAATAATATCATCAACCACTCTTTTATAAGAGTCAGCAGACGCATTTATTTCAGCATCATCTTTATCAAGAAAAACATGGTTACCTACTGTCTGTATGCTAGCCGCAATTCGTTTCTGCACTAGCAGGGGAATAGGCGCCTCCGCCGATGTCACTTGAACAGTTACATGCGTAACCGGTGCCGCTAACGCATTACCGGCACCGATAAGAAAAACTAAACCTGCCAATAGATACGAGCGGATCATAATCCTCCCCACCTATCTTTAACTTGCATTAGAATTTACCTCCAAAGCTGAAGTGAAATTTACCGCCCTCTTCGCCATACCCGTAATCAAGCCGAATCGGACCGATTGGGGTTGTAATGCGAACTCCTACGCCACCTGAATAATGAAGCTTATTATTATCTTCATACCAAAACATCTGATCTGTCCCGCCCCAAGCATTACCAGCATCCGTAAAAAGAACACCTTGAACTTTTTTAGCCATTGGGAATCGGTATTCAATGGTTGCTTCATAAAAACGACTGCCGCGGAATTCATCATCCTCATATCCGCGCAGCGTATCAGCGCCGCCCAGAGAAAAAAGGTCATCATATGGCATGTCTCCGAAACCAACGCCGCCCATAAGGCGAACCGCAATAACTTGCGCATGTCCTACCTTATAATATGTACGACTTTCAGCTGTAAATTTATAAAAATCAAAATCACCGCCCAATCCATGTCCGGCTATCGAACCGGCAAAGGATAGCCGCTTACCGCGTGTCGGATCATAAACATTATCACGATTATCAAACACATGAGACCAAGTTAAGCTGTTCGTACGACCAAAATTCTTACTTAAATATCCCGAATAATCATTATAATCATAACCGCTTATATATTTAGCATAATCGGTTGTTTTAGATTCCAATGTTATATAATCGCTGACATATTCACTACGAACGCGGCCATATGTAATATTAGCACCTTTCGTTCGTTTATAATATTCTGCAACAGAATTCCCCTTTTGATCATAATCATCATAATCAGCCTCTCGATTAAAAATGCTAAATCCAAGAGAGTCACCATGATCATTAATCCAAGGCCGGGTATAGGAAAAAATATAATTCCATAAAGAATCAGTGGTCCCACCAAATTCCCAGTTAATACTGGCTTTATCGCCTGTGCCACGTAAATTGGTTTCGCTTAAGCCTAAAATACCCACAAGTCCATCAGAATCAGAATACCCTGCACCGATAGTAATAGACCCCGTTTTTTGTTCCGCTACATCGATTTCCATGATGACATCATTTTTATTGCTGCCAGGCAAGAGCCTTACATTAACATCCTCAAAATATCCCGTATTGTAAATGCGTTCGATACTGCGACTAGCCAAATTTTTATTGAAAATTTGACCCTTCTTAATTTTTAGCTCCCGCATAATGACATACGTTTTAGTTTTCGTATTGCCTTTCACAATGATATCCTGTAACCGTCCTTCGGCAATATCAATATGGAGAACCCCTTTATCATCCATGTTGACACTAGTTACATGACTTAAAAAATACCCGTTATTACCAAATTGGGCATTAATGACTGAAACATCTTTACTGACCATAACCGTATTTAATGTCATTCCCGGTTTTATCGTAATCAATTTCAATAATTGATCCGTAGGATATGTTTCATTCCCGGTAATTTCTATTTTAGTAACAACAGGATTAACTTTGACCTGATAATCCAGCATTACTCCCTCTGGAACAGCAGTAAAAGCCGGAGATACTGTCGAAAATAAACCGGTCGCACCAATAACGTTTACGTCGTGGCGGATATAGTCGGCATTCACCGCATCTCCCACGCGCATAGCTAAGTTATGCTGCAGCACAGTCCCCAGCTGCGCCTCCGGCAGTGGAGAAATAGTAACCGCCGTTGCTGTTTTTCCTGCATAAGGTGCTATCTCCTGGTCACTTACTGCATCACCATAAGGCAATCCAGCTTGTTCTGCCTGAGATAACGTAGCAATTGGATATTTAGGAAACGTCGTTGTATCTATAACTGCCGTACTTGCACTAGATACATATCCTACTTTTCTGCCATTATTCTGATCAGCAGACATTTCTGTTCCCATTGCAGGAGCTGCTTCTCCTGTAATGCTCCCATTTCTTGTCTCCGCTCCACTTTGCGATGTTCCCGTATCCGGCTCATAGCCGGTATCGGTTTGATCACTAGAGCTTGTCGGTCTATTGGCATCTGCATTCGCTGCTACCGTCGCTGCCACCGTTTTCGGTGCTGCTGTCGGAGTACTTGCTGCCGCATTTAATTCTTCTGTAGACTCATACCCCGTATATCCTGAATCTACTGCCGTTGTTTCAGCCACTGGTTTTGTTTTATCCGACACAGCCGCTGCAGGCATTTTTTTTATAGCCGTCGTCTTTTCAGAAGAAATATCTGGTATAGTTTCTCCCGAAGCGGGTTCATATCCCGTTTCATCTGCCGCCGCAGCCGCAGGTGCCACCGCAGCGGGTTCCTGTCCGTTAACCCATGCTGGAAAAGTCATCAAAGTACTTGTAATCATCATGACAAGAATTTTCTTGTTTCTGTTGTTATTCATGGAAATCCTCCGTTATCTTTTCTTATTTACCGCGCAAACTGTGCTGTGCATCTTGTACAGCTTTTTGTACCTGTCGATCTGTCATGACCGTAGTACCATGTGACGATTCGGAAGGCTGCTCAACTATCTGTGGAGATTCTTGCATAGTTTCTTTTATGCGAGCATCGCTTTCTTCTGATCCCGTCTCCTGCCTCGTTGTGTTTATCCTTGTATGCGTTACCGCATCTTCCCTACGTTTTACTGTTGAAGTGTCCTCACTATAATTAAGCTTAGGTATTGGCACCCATTGTGAATTAATCCGTTCAGTCTTATTACTGGTAGCTGTTATCGGAGTAGTTGGTTCCGACTGATTATGAGGTGTAAAAATATACCAAAAACCAGCGGCTAATACAAAAGCTGTCAGCATAGCCCCCACTTTGAGAAATTTCTGTCCAATAGCATGCTTCCTACGCAGATTTTTCATTTCCGCTTCTGCCAACATAAGGTTTAACTCCCCCTTAATGCCGGCCTGTCGGTCAAATGATTGTTCTGCTTTTTCAAGCCATGTTTTAGCTGACCTGACATGATCCGCTCTATCTTTATCAGATATTCTCATGCAGAGTACCTCCCTTCTAAGCATACTTATAAACTCCTAAAAGGTTTATCTTTTTCCAACGAGAATATTCAAGCAAATTCACATATTTATCTATCCATTTCTTCGATTATCACGATTTTTATTGATATTTCGCCTATTTTCCTTCCCTTATTTATTTTCATGAATAAAACGGCTTAACATACCTCGTACACGTCGTATTCCTCGTTTCTGCAAACGATATACATAAGTCAAGCTCAAATCCATATCCCGAGCAATAATTTTCTGCTGTTTATCATGTAAATAAACACTTTCCAACACAATCTGTTCCTTCTTAGGAAGGCGACGCAGCATTTGTACCACATAATCAAATAAAAATTTACGACCTGCCTGATCAGCAATATCAATGCACTCATCAGGCAGAACATCTCGCAAAGTCATACCGTTTTCATCCGGCTCATCAATGGAAACAGACTTACTCTTCCCTTCTCGATTCAAATAATCAATAATTTCACCACGTATACGGTGAATCGCATATAAAGGAAATGCAACATTTCGGTCATGTTCATAATGTTCCACCGCTTCGATAAGTCCTAACGTTCCTTCTTGTAATGCATCCTGTAAAAAATTTTCTTTTACATGCCAACGCATAACCTCTTTAAAAACCAAAGGCTGATACTGTTCAATCAATCTGCCCCTGCTTTTTAAATCTCCTTTTTCTTTATAAGCAATCCACAAATTTTTCTCTTCTGCGGGTTCCAATAATGTAATTTTTTGTAATTCTTTCAAATATACATCAAGCAACGTCATTCCTCCTAGTAAAAACTGTATCGATATTGGCCGCCGATGTATGAATCATCACTAGCCCTCCAAGCGTTGATACTCATATGATTACTAACATCATATCGAAGACCGGCACGATTGTCTCTATGGTTTAAGCCAAAAGCTGCGGTAAGCATAAAATCATTGAACAAATATTTTCCCATTTCTATATTATAATAATTTTTATTTTCATTAGAAAGCCTTTCATTCATATTTAAAGATCCGGAGGTAACATTAAGTACATCCAACGAAAATGCACGTTCCAACGTGCTCGTAACACCCAAGCTATCCAACGTCATACGTACACCTGTACCTATTAATCCAGACACATCATCACTTTTCAGTGAACTGCTGTTACGTCCGCCATTACGCAAGGTAATAAGTGACACAATCTGTTGTCTTGTCAGCGGCGGCTGTGAGCGAAGGAGCATATTCATATTATCAGCAGGGCCACGCAAAGTCAGCATAACGTTATATTGCCCTACACGTCCATTTCCTTCTACCATCATATAAGGTATAAAAGAATCTGCCTGTGAAAAATCAGCTTGTCCCTTAGTAATATTGAATTTCGTATCCAGATAACGCACAGATCCCCGCAATGCTTCAAACTGTCCTGATGGTATAGGGTGGGAAACAGTACCATGAAAGGTTGCAGCACCCATTACTATTAAATCATATAATACAGGATTATACAATCTCACATTTTTACCAAAAGATACAGTCATATCCATTTCCAAATCAGGGTTATTCCCTGTATTTATTGCTATAAGTGGTATATTAAGCGTAGCATCAGATATTTCAATATTCCCTTTGAGAAGGGGAAAATCATGCCCTTCTTCTATTGATAGTTGTCCGCTCAAAGGTCCTTTAAAATAATCACAATCTATACCTAATTTATTTAACTCTAAACTTCCTTGATATGACTGTATCTTCCATCCATTCCACCGTACTTCACCGTTCAATGAATAGTAGCCTTTATTTTTTTTCCCTTTCCCATCCATTGTTCCGCTGCTTGTAATGGTTGCTTTTGTACCATCTAATACAATGGCTGCCTCAATATTTTCCAACGGATTTTTGAGATAGCGAAATTGAAGTGTTCCATGGTGGACAGACAAATTTCCTGTTAAATGCGGCTCAGCTAACGTTCCTGTCAATTTTACAGATCCATTAAGTCCTCCATTTCCCTGTGTTACAAGCGGTGTTACAAACGCCAGAATATCTAAACCTGCATTTTCCAACTTAAATGTTACATTCATGGATTCATCAGAATTTTGATTTCCCATCAAGGCACCCACGGGAATAGTACCATACGCACTGGCCTTATACGGATCTCGGGAAATAAATGCCTGATTTATATGAATGATACCATCACGCACATTTATCAGTCCAAAGATATTTGTAAATGAAATTCCATTAATGGTACCTCCATTAAATTGTACCGACATATCAACCTGCGGATGATCACTTGCACCGCTGACATCCGCCGCACAATCAATCCGTGTATCTACATCAATATTATTTTTCCCCAAAATATCTGTCAAAATTTTTGAAGAAAAATTGCGGCTTCCTACCTGTAAATGCACAGGACCATGTAAAGCATAGGTTCCTTGAGCTGCCAGCACGCCGTTATCAACCGCAATAGCCAGTTTATTTACTTCAACAACTCCTTTATCAAGTTGTATATCAATATCTGTAGGTTGTACTGGAAAACCCGCCATACCAGCTTGTGTTATTTTCCCTTTTATTTTACCCTGCGGATCATGTACCGTTCCATCAATAGAAATATTGCCATCTATTTTTCCACTGACATCTTTTACTGGAAGATTTAACAGTTTCAGCCAACTCTCTATATCTCCTGACATCACAGAAGCTCTGGCTTTAATCCAATCTGTCGATGGTTTATAACTAGCATTCGCTTGGTAAAATCCACCATTTTGTTTAAACTGCAAGTCTTGCAATCGTATAATCCCATCATAATAGCCAAAATCACTTTTCAAATCTGTCACCGGAATATTGTTGACAACCAAACGCTGCGATCTAACAACACCTGTTGCCGTCGGATTATCGAACGTTCCTCCAATATATGCAGATATATTGACAATACCCGATTTTTGAGTTTGTATATGCGGCATAATGCGAGAAACATCAAGATCAGGAGATTCGACATGAATCGCTAGTCGATCACCTGCTGTACCATAAAATCTGATATGTGAATCATAAGCAGCAAGATCACCATTAGAAAGAGTAACGATTCCCTTGGAAAGTTTATAATTAGCTGATACACTTTTGTACAAATACCCATAGGCAGACCCCTCCGTCAATTGAAATTCGCCTACAGCAGACGGGTCATCCAACGTGCCCTTCACTTCCACATGATTCTGTACCCACCCGGTAAGAGGCATGTTCACTTCTGCTAAAGAAAGTAATTTTTCCAATCTCATATGCTGGGTATCAAGTGAAATTTCAATTTCTCTCGTACCAAGATCAATCATACCCATGGCTTTTTGATATTCATCCTTATACTGCCACTGTATAAAAGGTATATCAATATGCTGCCCCTTACCAGTAAGAACGCCATTCACATTATCAAAAGGGACATTTTTAATTGAACCGGTCACAGCATGAAAATTCACACTCCAACTAGGTTCCGTCCCATATATACGCCCAATCGCAGAAACATTTCCCGTCAAAGGTGTTGATACATACGCACTAAATAAAGAAAGAGGCATGTTCACAGCATGGAAGCGAATGTCAGATATGCCTTTATCCCAATCATACGTTCCATCAGCTTGTATTGTTCCCCCCTGTACCTCTGCTTTGGCATTCAAAATATGCAACAATCCATCATTATAGGAAAAATCAAGCTGTGCCTGCTGTGCTTCCCATCCATTATAAGAAAGATCATCAGCATCAACATGCCCTTGTCCATATAGGGAACCACTATTTATATTTCCTGCCGCCTCAATTGCTCCGGAAAACGTACCCATGATCGAAGTTGGTACCTGAGGAATATCAGTAAGACATATATTCTTAAATTGAATTTTAGCATTGTAATCGCCGTTTTTCCAAGAGTAAGAACCACTGCCTTGAACAGCCCCTTCTGCAACATCTGCCGAAGCTTGGTTGATAAAGAAAATTTCATTTTCATAAGAAAAATCCACATGACCATGCTGCATTACAATACCTTGTGCGTCAATAGACTGCAGTGCAATCGTGCCAGAGGCATGAAGAGCATCCACGGTTCCCCACAAACGAGCGTGTATACCAACAGAGCCGCTAACTGGCATGCTCATATTCGGAATCACCGCAGCGATATCTACAGATGGAGCCCGTACATCTAACTGAAAAACCGGAGTTTCTGCATTGGTCTTGACGACACCATCAAGATGAACCGCCTGCCCATTTACATTTCCGCTGATGTTTCTTAAAGTGACCTCATTGGTGGTCAAGCCTACATGTCCAGTCAACGAATCTATCTCATACCCATGCACATTCACCATTCCATTCTGAATATCGGCATTACCGGAAATCATCATTCCGCGATGATTTTGCACAATATGAGCACTGATATTTTTAATTATTCCCTGTTCAACTTTTACATCTGCGGTTTCCGGCATAAAAGGTACCACATAAGCCGCTTTTACAGCGTCCCCACGAAGTTTTATATCATACTTGTGCGTCGAAGTATAATGTCCCGAAGCAATTATTGACTCTCCATCAACATGCATTGCTATTTGTCCATAGATATCCGGGTATGAAGAAAAATCCACCATACCCTCACAAGAATCGGCTTGAACAGACATTCCATCACTTGTTGCTGCTTTTATAGTACCATTTTTAGCATAAATAACCGCCCGAAATCCTGAATCGCCCATATTGGCATTTTTCTTAATAAGCGATGCAATATTCCATTGTCCCGGTGTATTTTCCCAAATATGAACTACGGGTGCAGCAACGGTAACCGTCTGTACAGAAGGTACTACATTATCACCGGCAGCCGCTAACTTAGCCATCTGCCAAGGATTAACCTGTATTTCCACATTGTTTCCTGTAATAACAGTTCGTCCCTGCGTATCCTTAATTAAGGGATCATACAGAAAAATTTTACCAGTTAACGACACATCCATAGCAGAAAAAGAAAAAGTGCCGTTAATGTGTTCATTTAATGTTGTTGTAATGGTCGTCGATACGTACTGTATCAAAACCGGTTTTTCCCGCCACAAGGAAAAAAGCACCGCCAAAAATGATGCAATGACAGCCAAGGCAATCCATTTCCGTTTCATCCGCCGGCCTCCATCAGATATAAGAAAGAGAGAACTGCTTTCATACAATTCTCTCTCCATTTTACGACATGCTCCTTACTAAAATCAAGGAAAACCGCCATATATGTAATTTTTCTACAATTATATCTTAGTTTATAAATTACCAGCTATATCCGCCGCTGGATGTACTACACCGGATCGAACATCTACCCCCATAACTTGTTCCAATGTTGCAATGCCGACATTATAATCATATAGTGCTTGTATATTATTAGTTTTAGCTTGATTTAAATTCAATTGTGCATCCAAAACATCCAAGTTAATGCCGACACCTGCTTGATACCGTACACGGGCAATTTTAAAGCTTTCTTCTGCCTGATTTACAGACGTCTTCGTAGCTTCGACACGCTGCGCAGCACTGCGAATAGCTAAATACGCTTCTTTTACTTGTAATTGCACTGATTCTCGTGTTTTCTGTTCGGTTTCCAACGCCGCTAAATATTTTTCCTTGGCAATCTTTATCTTTGCATTAGTAGCGCCCCCGTCAAAAAGACTGTACGTAATACCGCCACTAATTGTCCACGCGCCGTTGCCACTGCCGGGAAAATCACTATTGGACCAATCATTGGAAGCTCCCACAGACACCGTAGGTTTATGTCCCGCTTCAGCAATTCCAATATTTTCTCTAGCTTCACGGACAGCCAAGTCAGCTTGGATGACCTCCGGGCGATATTTCATGGCATAATCAATTGCTTCATCCAAAGAAATATCATATGCATCAAAAGGAAGCCGATGATCAGCAACCACAAGCTTAGTTTGCAGCGGTAATCCTAAAATATTATTTAAACTGGCTTCCGCATTGGCCACATTATTTGCCGCCGTGACAGCATTCGTCTTGGCATTTGCCAAGGATACATCCGAACTCAAAACATCCAATTTAGCTACCGTTCCTACATCATACTGCGCAGTAACATTATCAACATGTCCCTGTAAATTTGTCACGGATTCATCATAAACATCTTTTAATTCTTGGTATGCCAATAACCCAAAATATCCTTCTACCGCTGATAATTTCGTCGCCTGTTCCACACGTAAAATATCTTCTTGAGAAGAAACCTTACCCAGCTTAGCTACCGCAATATTACCTTCCACCAGACCACCCGTATATAAGGGAAGACTGACAGCAAGCGTATTTGTAAAACTGTTGCCAATAGAGTCAATATTTCGTGTTATTATGCCGGTAGGAGTAAGATCTAACACTTTTGTATGCGTCTCTGCACGAGCACCAGACCATGTGTAATCAACACTAGGCATCAAACCCGCCCGAGCCTGATCAATAGAGTATTCTGACTGCTTTAAATCATAATGAGCAATCTTGATATCTCGATTATAATTGAGTGCCATAGCAATTGTTTTTGGCAATGTCAGTTCTACTGTTTGATTCGGAGAAACACGGCCTACTGTTATGACCGGTTCTTCTCCATTTTTCTTAGCTTTTGCCAGAGCTGACTGTCTTTCTTCATACATCTTTTGCGCTATTGATTCCCGCAATACCGGTGATACATCATCTCCAGCTGATACAACACTAGCGGATTTGGCTGCTTTAATCTCTGCCTGTTTTTTTGCAGCAGCAATTTGGCTATCTGTAGGCAAAATAACTGGTTCTACACCAGCAGTCGTATCTCTTGCACCGGCACTAACAGCTCCTGCCGCCGTAATCATCATCACAATGAATAACTGTTTATACAATTTCTGGTTCATCTTGGGTACCCCCATCATTTATATCTTAATATTATGACTATGCTTTTTAAAAAGTATAGTTGACACCATAATAATTACCGCCATCACTCCGTTCCATTGGTCGCGTAAATTGGCCAAAAAGATAGATATTCGGTAAAATTTTGTACTGCGCTTTAATGCGATAGCGCCATTCGTTAGGATTATATCCCTCCAGTGATACACGAAACGGACCATTTACTCCAAAATCAATGCCGGCACCTAAATTACCATTAATGATTCCTATCCGTCGTTCAAATAAATTTTCATGATAGCCGTACTGTAAATTCAGTGCTGTACCGTTTCCAATATTTTCCGCTCCGATAAGAGCAAAAGATTTGTCACGGTACACCTTAAAATTTACATTGGCACCGCTTTCACTTTTAGTATCATTATACAACATTCCAGCTTCACCTTGTACTGTAATTTTGCTATTTCCAAGAATGTTATTTACTTTTGTAGAAATCTGCGCCGTATTGTGCAGTGTTGTTTTTAAATCAGCCTGACTCGCTGGGTCATTAGTTATTTTTTCCATTGAAGACGCTACTTTTTCAACTCGTTCTGTAATGTCTTTCACATTGGCAGCTGTTGCTCGGATGTTCTGCGAAGTCGCCCCATCCCCATCTATAGCCTGAGATGATTGCTGAAGTTGTGAGGCCACATCGTTCATAGATGTCGTAATGGCTGCCATATTCGCCGTAATGGCTTGTATATTTCCAGCATTTCCTTGCACGATAGCGTTCATATTCCCCGTCAGTAATTCAGAATTGCGAATAGTTCCACGCATAGCTTCCTGTGTTTTATCATCTCCGATAACGGCATTAACATTCTTCATCATATCATTGACACTAGTCATTAATGTGTTAGCACTCTTCATCATGTCATCCATACTCTGGCCAGCTGTTCCATATATATAATCTCCATCAGTTAATAAATGACTGGAATCTTCTCCCGGAGTAATTTGAATAATTTTTTCACCGAGCAATCCATCTGTTGCTACGATAACCTTGGAATCTTTAGGGATTTCAGTTCCCTTATCTAATTTAATTTTAGCATCTACCCCATATTTAGTAGTTGATATACTTTCCACTTTTCCTACATGAACCCCTACATACCGGACAGCATTGCCGGATTTCAAGCCATTGGCATCCGCAAATACGACATGTATTTCAAAACCGGGCTTACCAAAAATTTCCGCATGGGCAAGGTCAAGAACAACATAGGTAAAAATAATGATGCCAATGACCGTTACTAATCCAACTTTTGCTTCTGCAGTCCATTTCATTTAGCTCGTCCTCCTTCTTCTGGAAGTACCCCACCATGGATAAACAGTTGTACATCCCTATTTTCACACTTACGAAATTCATCTTTAGGAGCAACAACCAAAAATTTTCCATCCTGTAAAAGAGCCAGGCGATCAGCGACATAAAAAGCCGAATCCATATCATGTGTAACCACGATAGATGTTGCTTGCAAATGCTGCTGCATGCCGACAATAAGCTTATTAATATCCATACAGCGAAGCGGATCCAGCCCTGCTGTCGGTTCATCATAGAGAATAAGTGATGGATCTAAAACAATAGCACGTGCCAAACTGACTCTTTTTTTCATGCCGCCGGATAAATCATTCGGCATCATTTGTTCGATATTGTCCAATCCCACTAGATGGAGCTTTTCTTTAACAATAGTTTGAATTTTCACATCATCATATTTGGTATGCTGCCTAAGACCAAATGCTACATTTTCGCCGACAGACATCGAGTCAAAAAGTGCAGAATATTGAAAAACCATACCCATGCACTGCCTAACAGCAATCATTTGCTCCTCGGTATACGCTGTCACATCAACATCATTAATAAAGATATGTCCGCTGGTAGGTTTCTGTAGCCCAATAATAAGTTTTAATATTGTACTTTTGCCAGATCCGCTGGCACCTAGAATAGCTAATGTTTCGCCCTTTCGGACATCTAGGTTGATATGGTCCAGGATAACCCGGCTGCCATACACCACGGTTACATCTTGCAATCTGATCATATGCATCTCCTAGTACAAAATAATGGATAATAAATAATTACAAATAAAAATAAAAATAATAGAGGTTACAACGGATCGGGTCGTAGCCTGTCCTACTCCTTCGGCCCCGCTTTTACAATGCATCCCCTCATAACAGGCGATCAAAGAAATAATGCCGCCGAAGAACATTGCTTTAATCATACCATATACCACATCACTGACTGCCGTAAAAACTTCGATGGAATTAATATATGTATACGTTGTAAGTCCCGCCAAAAAAGTAGATACAACGTAGCCGCCGCCAGTACCGATAATATACCCATATAACGCAAGAACAGGCACCATGATGACACAGGCCACAAACCGCGGAACAACAAGATATGCTACCGGATCGGTTGCCATGCAACGAAGTGCATCAATTTGTTCAGTCACCTTCATCGTCCCTATTTCGGCTGTCATGGCAGCTCCACAACGGCCGGCAACAACAACACCGGTTAAGATAGGGCCTAATTCCCGCCCCATTCCAACAGACATAATTCCGCCTAATGTCGATTGTGCTCCATAACGCAATAATATATCCACAATTTGCAGCGTCATGACCATTCCCGCAAATAGCAGTGTTAAACTAACAATCGGCAATGAATCAACTCCAAGATGTGCCATTTGGACAATAGTAAGCTTTCTATTGATTTTGGGAAGCTGTCGCAATGTCTGCATAAAAAGGATCGCAATAACTCCTACTTGTTCAAATATATGTAAAGTAAAACGACCGATTTTCTCTAATATTTCCTGCACAAACACCCCTCCTCCACCATGTCTTATCAATTTTACTATACCATCATTGGAAGTAGATGTAAAACCTTTCAATACACTATCTCATATACAGAAGAAAACTTTTAAACCATTTTGAGTTTCCATAAAATAGATGATACCATGTATGTAAGTAAATATCAAGCTGGAGCCTGTTCAAAGTTATATTTTACAGACTTTTAAATTATCAATAAAAACTCTAAGTTATAAAAATAGTATTAAAAAATAACGATTATGACAGGTATTTCGCACCATCATAATCGTTATTTTTAATAGCTGCTGAAAATGATACTCCTATCATCCTTGCTGCTATTATCTTTATTATTGTGACTATCTTTTTTATTTTCACTTGACTGTTTCCCTAACAAGTCGTTATTCTGAACAGCTGCCGTATTGTCTGTATTACCCGGATCTTCTCCGATAACAGCTTTCCCTTCATTAAGCTGATGACTTTTAGCCAGTAAAGCATCCCTTTTTTCCTTAGACACGATTTTGATGCCAATCTGTCCGTCACCCGTTACAATATAAGGAGTAGATAACGTAGATTTTTTATCACCATTTGTTTCTTCTACCACTCCTTTCTTTGCTGGTTTTATAATATCTTTTGAAGGTTCTGCCGGCTCCTTGCCCTTTATTTTTTCTTTTTTTATGGTTTGATGTCCATCATTAATCATGCTTATACCTGGGTCTAACGGTTCAATAACCAAGTCATTATTCGCATCATTTGTTTCGATTTCCTTCTTAAGCTGACCAAAATCTTTAAAATGCCGTAGCCGTTCGATAATTTCATCCGTCAAATTATACCGCTGTTTTTCAATCAGATACGGCAGCGGTACAATGCCGCCACCTCGTACTTCAAGCATCATAGTACCAAGCGGCTGATCATCCGGGACGGTATATGTCATGGTTTTCACTTCATCAGCCCCTCGATACGGATGCAGTGTTACCTTAAAATAAATCGTATCTCCCGGACTAGCCACAACAGGTGCCGCTGTCGCTGCAATAATACGAGCCGATTTTTTCGCTTGCGTAATATCAACCGACATATCCACATCAAGAATAGGATAATCAATAAATTCATTATGTTTTAAAATATCCAGCACATTATATAATTCATCAATACTTTTTTCATTCACGTTATCTTCGGAATAATACATATTATGACGTGTAATATCCTTGTCGCGTCCCTTAGAAGAACGAATGGTATATGCAAATTCCACTGTACCTCCGCCGGAACGGTCAATCGTCTTATTCACGACATTATATACACTGGTAGCCGTCAGTACCGGAGTTAACTCATTGTCTTCAATAATTTTCACCCGTTTTAAGCTTTGTGCCCCCGTATCGTCATCATGAACGCGAATAATTACAGGAATCCCTGGAGCAAGTCTACCGTACTCCCCTGCAATCCCCGCACCGCGATCCTGTTCTATTTTTCCGACTTCCGCTCCAACAGAACCCAGTTTAAAAGAACTAGACATACTATTGACAATCGTAAAAATATAAGCATTATGCATAAAATAATTAATGCTGCCTTTTTTTAAAAACGGATGTCCAAACGCAACAATATGATCATTATCAATATAGGTTACCGTACCAATAGCCCCTAATTTTAAATCACCGTTAACTAATGCTGCCGCTACAGAGCTTCCTGGTTCCAAAGGAAATGCCGCGTTGTCAGTTGCAGCTGTTGCTGTATCAACAGGCACAAATTTATATTGCGGTAATTTGTCTTGCATCCATGCCATAGAGGCAGCATCAAATCCGGAAGTCATCAAAGGAGTAGATATCGGTACTAAAGAAGCTTCTCTGGCATTAAATGGCTGTATTTCTTCTTTAGATGGCACATTCCACAACTTTAACATATCACCAATAGGCGTAATCATACCAATTTTTGAATTTGTAAATGACCAGCCATAAGCGATAGCACCCAGCAATTTGCCGTTAATATATACAGGGCTGCCACTCATTCCCTGCGCAATACCCCCAGTTTGATCAATCAGCGGACCCGAAAATTTAGCTAAAATCAAATCACCGGAGGGACCGCTGTTTTTCATAACCCCCAATATCTCTACAGAGAAAGTCTCTATATCGGTACCATGCGTAACCGTCTTAGCATATCCCGTCATTCCAGTCTGAACCTCACTGACGGGCATGAATTCTTCTGCATAAGAAATAATAGAAAAAGAACAACACAAAGTTACCAGTGCCGCTCTTACAGCTAACCGCCGCCAGTTAATTTTTTTCACCATAGTTCTCCTTACTTTGACTCCACAATGACAACGACTTCACCAGGCTGCACTGTACTTCCCGGATGTACCATAACCGCTTTTACTATACCACCTGTAGATGCACGAGTGGCAGGCATCGGTCCCGCTAAAGCCATTACAGTCAAAAGTACATCGCCTTCCTTTACCGCCGCGCCTACAGGCATAACCGATGCGACAGTCCCTCCCAATGTTGCTATATGCTGCACATCTGCTGCTAATGAAGCAGACGTGATAGCTAAGGATCCTATTATTCCCAGTATGACTGCTAGTTTCTTTTTTATCTTCATGACAATTCACTCCCTATCATAAATCATCAAAACTATCTTTTAGATGTTCCATTTCATTAAGAGCCTTGCCTGCTCCAAGTGTTACACATAGTAACGGCTCATCACAAAGATATGCCGCCATTCCTGTTGCTTCTGAAACAAGCCGATCCAGTCCTTCAAGAAGGAAGCCGCCTCCTGTTAAAACAATACCATGATCAGCAATATCTGCCGCCAGTTCCGGTGGTGTCTTTTCTAAAATAGAAACAACCGCACGCAAAATCGGATGAATTGTTTTCTGCAAAGCTGTACATATCTCCTTGGAATCAACATCAACCATGATAGGAAGCCCCGTTTCCGTACTACGGCCTCTGACATCCGCAGTCAAATCACGACCATCAGGTAAAGCAGTGCCAATAAGTATTTTAAGTTCTTCAGCTGTTCGTCGTCCAATAATAATGTGTTTTTGTTTTTCTAAATAACGCATGATTGCTTCATCAAAAGTATTGCTGCCAATTTTCAAAGACTCACTAATAACAATGCCGCTCAAACTAAGCACTGCCACGTCTGTAGTCCCGCCGCCAATGTCAACAACCATAGAACCATTGGATTTAGCAACGTCCAGTCCTGCTCCAATAGCTGCCGCCAGAGGCTCTTCCATAACAACCACTTTTCTGACTCCAGCCTGCAGAACTGCTTCAACAACTGCCCGCCGTTCCACATTTGTAACTCCCGAAGGAACACAAATAATAACACGAGGTTTAAAAATATATGATTTTCCCACCGCTTTGCGGATAAAATATCGCAGCATATACTCTGTTGCATCATAATCAGCAATAACACCGTTATGCAACGGATGGAAAGCACAGATATGTTTTGGCGTTCGCCCTACCATTTCCTGCGCCTTTTTTCCGATAGCCACAACACGATGAACATTCGCATCAACAGCCATAACAGCTGGTTCATTGACAACAATTCCCCGCCCTTTTACATAAACGACCACATTGGCTGTTCCCAAATCAATAGCCAGGTCATTACCAAACCACCGGGAAAGAAAAAAAGAATGGGACCGCTTGGGCTGACGCTCTTTATTTCTTTTGTTTTTATTCTTTGTTGACCCGAACAATATCCGCACCTAGCCTTTGTAATTTTAATACCAAATGATCATATCCACGATCAATATGATGTAAATATCCCACTTCAGTTTCTCCCAAAGCGACAAGACCAGCCAAAACCAATGCAGCTCCTGCCCGTAAATCGGTAGCATTAACCTGACAGCCTTCCAGAGCCCGGACGCCTTCAACAATAGCACTGCGTCCCTCAATCCGTATTTTTGCACCCATACGCTTAAATTCATCTACATGCATAAATCGATTTTCAAATACGGTTTCCGTAATGACACTTGTTCCCTGACAAATGGTTGTAAGTGCCATAAACTGAGCCTGCATATCGGTTGGAAAACCCGGGTAAGGAAGTGTTTTAATATCAGTCGGCCGAAGCGGATATTTGCCAATCACACGAATGCCATCGATGTCTTCTTCCACTATGGCGCCTACTTCTTTCAACTTGGACACAAGGGGTTTTAAATGTTCAGACAGGGCATTCTCCACATATACATTTCCTCCCGTCATTGCCGCCCCAACCATGAAAGTTCCCGCTTCAATACGATCAGGAATAACTGAGTGGACTGCACCATGAAGTTCTTTTACTCCTTCAATACGGATAATATTAGTTCCGGCTCCACGGATATTGGCTCCCATACTGTTCAAATAGGTTGCTAAGTCAACGATTTCTGGTTCCTCAGCTGCATTCTCCAATACCGTGCGGCCTTCAGCCATGGAAGCCGCCATCAAAATATTTTCCGTTGCCCCCACACTAGGGAAATCAAGATAAATCTGTGCTCCTTTTAATCCTTCCGGAACACTGGCCTCAATATAACCATTTTCCAAATTTACTTTTGCTCCCATAGCTTCAAATGCCTTGAGATGCAGATCAATAGGCCTGGCACCTATAGAACATCCACCCGGAAGAGATATTTTCCCTCTTCGTTTACGAGCCAGCAAAGGTCCCATGACCAAAAAAGACGCACGCATACGTCGCACTAGATCATAAGGTGCTGAAAATGAATCAAGATTCGCCGCGTCAATAACCAATGTCCCTTCCTGAGAAGAGTCAACTTTCACACCAAGTGAGGAAATAACCTCACATACTGTATGTACATCATCCAATTGAGGAATTTCCTGTAATGTACTTTCCGTTGTCGCCAACATAGACGCTACAATAATCGGCAGTACGGCATTTTTAGCCCCACTGACCCGCACAGTCCCCTGCAAGGGATTTCCACCATGAATAACCAGTTTCTCCAATTCTGGTGCCTCCTAAATAGATTCAAAATATCTCTTATATAGACAATGATAGACTGCTATGCATATATAGTCATAATCTACCATTTTCATTAATTTTTACTATCAAGTCATTGTACCATAAAAGCGCATAAACGAAAAGGCATCATTTCAAATGTTAAAAATTTTTCTCGTCCTATTTTCTATCCGTAATAAAAAATAAGATGAACCAATGACTCTTGATAAAACATGCCCTCTATCAATTAGGAACAAATAAAAAATATTTTCAAACACTATCTTCCCTCTTTATTTTACATCCACTTTTCCATGTATTATATATTATAATTTTTATTTTTTAAAAAAAACGCCTTCTGTAAGGAATGTATTACAATAATCATATTCCTTACAGAAGGTGTTTTATTGATAGCTTTACTAAATATGAACACTCCATTTTGCTTTATTATCAAAACGATGAATCGTATCAACAAAACGAATGGTCCCGCTCTTATAGCGCATAACAACTGAAGAAGTACGTGCCCCACTGCCAAAGTATTGAATTCCCTTCATCATAGGGGTATTAGTAACAGCCGTCGCTGAAAAAATACAATCATCACCTTTTACCAAATCATCAATCGTAAGGATTTTATTAACATCCGTAATTCCCATAGATTCACAACGTTTTCTTTCTGATTCCGTATACGGAATCAAACGTGCCTGCATGTCACCGCCTAAACATTTCAATGCTGCTGCACCAAGAACCCCCTCTGGAGCTCCACCGATTCCCATAAGAACATGTGCACCAGAGCCTTCAATTCCAACATCCACAGCCGGGGATACATCTCCATCGCTGATAAGCTTAATACGTGCACCCGCTTCCCGGCATTCATGGATAATATCAGCATGGCGTTCCCTGCCGAGAATAACAACGGTTAAATCATCAATACCACGTTGCAGACCCTCAGCAATACGACGTAAATTTTCTTTTACCGGCATATTCAAATCAATACACCCTTTAGCTCGCGGTCCGACACAAAGTTTTTCCATGTACATGTCCGGTGCATGAAGCAGACTTCCTTTACCAGCTATTGCTATCACAGCAATAGCTCCATCCTGTCCCTTGGCAACCAAATTCGTACCTTCCAGCGGATCAACTGCAATATCTACGGGGATTCCGCCGGCTCCGACTTTTTCGCCTATGTAAAGCATCGGGGCTTCATCCAATTCGCCCTCCCCGATAACAACCGTTCCATCTACAGGTACGCTGGATAAAATTGAATGCATACCATCAACCGCCAACTGATCCGCCCCTACTTTATTTCCCATTCCCATGAGACGTCCGCTTTTTACCGCTGCGGCTTCTGTTACTCGCACAAATTCTAATGTTAATACTCTATCCATTGTTGTACCTCCCTATTGATTTGCCTCTGCCCAGTCTTCTTTAAATCTCTTAATGCCTTCATCTGTCAGAGGGTGGTGCAAAGCCTGCATGATAATCTTATATGGAACCGTAGCAATATTCGCACCGGCTTTTGCACATTCCGTGATATGCATCGGCCTTCGGATACTGGCAGCAATAATCTCCGTAACAATACCATGTACAGCAAAAATATCAGCAATTTCCGCAATAAGAGCAATTCCATTCTGTCCTATATCTTCCAGCCGGCCCACAAAGGGGCTTACATAACTGGCGCCTGCTCGCGCTGCCATCAATGCTTGATTCGCTGAAAAAACAAGAGTTACATTCGTTCGAATCCCTACCATATGTAATGCTGCTACTGCCTTAAGTCCTTCTGCCGTCATAGGAATTTTTACAACTACCTGTTCATCAAGTGCCGCCAATACCTTTGCTTCCTTTATCATTTCCTGTGCATCATCAGCTAATACCTCTGCACTGACAGGTCCATTGACAATTGCCGTTATTTCTTTAATCACTTCATGAAAATCACGGCCTTCTTTAGCAACAAGAGACGGATTCGTCGTGACCCCGCAAATAACTCCCATTGCATAAGCTGCCTTGATTTCTTCTACATTTGCCGTATCAATAAAAAATTTCATGGATGTGCCTCCTTTTTATTAACCTGGTAATCCAAACTTCGTAAGAACGATAGCCCTACTTTTTTGCAACGAAAAAATATCTTTACCGCCATGCAAAACAATACGATGGCTGCGGCCGCAATTTTTGCATTGAAGAACAATAGCCCCCGAATCAAAATATGCAATAATATGCTGATTGCTGCAGGAACATGTAATAGTTCCCGCTGCAAGCATATCATTAATGCGATCATACCCTGCCAGCATAATACCAGGATTATCATTAATACCCCATTTAAATAATAAACGGGAATAATTGCGGCGCTGCCTACCGATATATGCAGCTACAACGGCCGAAGTACCACAGTATCCCAATTCCGCATAATAGTTCGTACAATAAATCCGTCTCACTTGATTTAAAGACCTAAGAAAACGGCTGTTTATAAGAGTATAATGTTTTTGATTACAAAAAATACAGGAATGCTTGAGCAACCACAAGTTTTCTTGAATATGACGCACAGAACCAATATACTGTCCACAATCACAGTACACAGATTTCCAGGACGCCTCCACAGGTATAAATTGATTCAATTGAAAAATAGAAATACCTCCGCAGGCAGGACAATATAAAGCGGCAGAAACTTCCGTATGTATAACCATAACGCTCACTCCTCTGCCTAATAGTTCTACATTAGGAACAAAAAATCCTGCCGCCCGTATTCCATTTATACTATGTAAAAATTGCTTTTTTACTTCTGTACTGTAATAATATCACAATGCATGTATGGACGCAAAGCCTCAGGAACGATAACAGTTCCATCTTTCTGCTGATAATTTTCCAATATAGCGGCTACGGTCCGTCCTACAGCAAGACCAGACCCGTTTAAAGTATGTACATATTCCGGCTTAGACGCAGATGTACGGCGAAAACGGATATTAGCCCGACGAGCTTGAAAATCTTCCGTATTGGAACACGAAGAAATTTCCCGATACTTATTCTGTCCAGGAAGCCATACTTCTATATCGTATGTTTTAGCTGCCGAGAAACCAATATCGCCCGTGCATAAAGTAACAACATGGTATGGTAATTTCAGCAACTGCAAAATAGTTTCTGCATTGTTTGTCAGCTTTTCTAATTCATCATAGCTGGTTTCCGGAGTTGTGAATTTGACCATTTCAACCTTATGGAACTGATGCTGACGAATAAGTCCTCGTGTGTCACGACCTGCCGATCCGGCTTCCGCACGGAAACAAGGGGTAAGTGCAGTATAATACAGCGGCAGTTTATCCCCATCGAGAATTTCTCCTCGATAATAGTTAGTAAGCGGCACTTCTGCTGTCGGAATAAGAAAATATTCCATAGATTCTAACCGGAACATATCTTCGTAAAATTTCGGCAATTGACCTGTCCCTATCATGGAATCACGATTAACTATATACGGTGGAATGACCTCTGTATATCCATCTTTTTCCGTATGCCTATCAAGCATAAAATTATATACTGCTCGTTCCAGCCGCGCTCCCTGTCCCATATAATACGTAAACCGGGATCCTGTAACTTTAGATGCTCGTTCCACATCAAGAATACCCAGTGCGGCCCCAATATCCCAATGATTTTTTGGTTCAAAATCAAACGTAGGAATTTCACCCCATTTACGTTGTTCCGGATTATCGTTATCATCATTTCCCAATGGCACGGACCGATGACACATATTAGGTATCATCAGCTGAACAGCCTTCATTTCATCTTCTGCTTCACGAACATTACGGTCAAGTTCCGCTATTTCCGTGCCTACTTTTTTCATTTCTGCAATCTGAACATCTGCATTTTCTTTATTTCTTTTCAACTGACTGATTTCAGCAGTCACTGTATTGCGCTGACTTTTTAATGCTTCCACTTTTTGCAGTAAATTCCGGCGTTGTTCATCTAAACTCAAAAAACGATCTACATCTGCTTTAGCATGACGGTTTATAATATTTTCCTTTACTTCCGCAGCGTGCTCACGTATAAATTTTACATCTAACATAATAAAATACTTCCTTTCTCTTCTAAATAATCATGAGAAATAATCATGAGAAAACATTTTCAAACACAATTATAAGCCTTTTTGTTCAATTCCGCTAAACAAATATCCCATGTGATTAGTAGAATTAAGCAATACCATACGCCATACACCTTCATAACATTCCATAACATTAATACATGTATTGTCCTGTTTAATTTGCCAGAAATGACTCATATCAAGTCCCATTATATCACAAATGATAGCTTTATTGACCGCATCGTGTGCAGCTACAAGTACTGTTTTTCCATCGAAACGGCGCGCATACTCATCAAAGGCAGAGCGAACACGGATACGTACATTTTCTAGACTCTCCCCTCCTGGTCCGGGCATCATAACTAATTCCGGATGAATATGCCATTGGGCAAACTGATGGGGATATTGGGATGCAATATCCTCCGCCAAGCGCCCTTCCCAATCGCCATGATTAATTTCCTTCAGCCGTTCATCTGTTTCCACACTAAGATCATGCAAATCAGCACAAAACCGACAAGTCATATAAGACCGCTGCAACGGACTAGCAACACACAAATCAATAGGTATATTGCGCAACCCCTCAGCCAGCATATGTCCCTGCTGCAGTCCTCGTTCACTGAGTGCTGTATCTTCCTGTCCCTGATAGCGTCCTTCAATATTCCATATTGTTTCACCGTGGCGTACCAATATAATGCGTATCATGTAATTTCCTCCTGCTAATTGGTATGCAAATTGCAATTAATAAAATTCATATCTAAAATACCGTCAATAGCTTTAAGTTTAAGCATAACATCATTCGGAATGTCATCCCGCACAGCAATAGCCATAATATTTGTACCTGTAGTAGTCGTTTTACCAACCTGCATTCCTGTAATATTGATTCCGGCTTGTCCAAGAATGGTGGATATCTGACCAATCATATTAGGCTGATCCACATGAGGTGCCAAAAGCAAATAGCCTTCCGGAGTAAAGTCAACACGATATTCATCGATTTCTACAATTTTAGCTTCTGTCTTGTTGAACAACATCCCTATAATACGGTGCTGTCCTTTATCAGTTACCACTTTTACCGTAACTGCATCAAGAAAGGTATCACTATCTTGAGATTTCACTTCTTTTACAGCAATATGACGTGATTTAGCAACTTCTGGTGCATTAACGAAGTTGACTGTATCCTGCAAAATAGGATTTAAAGCGCCTTTAAGAACCGCCGTTGTCAAAATACCCGTTTCTGTTTCTGCTAACTCACCTGTATATTCTACACTGATTTCCTTCATCGGTCCATCGGCCAAATACACGCCTATAGTCCCCATCTTCTCCATAAGATCAAAATAGGGATGAATCGTCGTGTATATATTGGCCGGAATAGGTGCCATATTAACTGCCGAGGTAACAGGTTCCCCATTCAATGCAGCAATAACACTAGTTGCCACATCAACAGAAACACCAATTTGTGCTTCAATGGTCGATGCTCCCAAATGAGGGGTTATAACAACATTAGCCATGCCTAAGAACGGATTTTTTTCTTTAGTAAGAGGTTCTTCGGGAAACACATCAATTGCTGCTCCTGCAACATGACCACGTTTCAATGCTTCTGCCAAAGCAAAAATATCCAGTACTTTACCACGGGATACATTGATAACACGGACGCCTTCTTTCATCTTGGCTATTTCATCTGCACTGATCATACCGCGTGTTTCTTTGGTAAGCGGAGTATGCATCGTAATATAATCCGAATTTTGCAACAAGGTATCTAAATCCACTGATTCCATACCCAGTTGCTTAAAGCGTTCTTCCGGAATATACGGATCATATCCGATAACTTGCATTTCCATAGCCTGCATCCGTTTAGCAATTCGAGAACCAATACGCCCGACACCAATAATCCCCATCGTTTTATTTTGTAATTGGATGCCTGTAAAGGAACTACGGTTCCATTCTCCCGACATAAGAGAATTATGAGCCTGTGGGATGTGGCGGGTTATTGCCATAATCATGGCAACAGTATGTTCTGTTGCAGCAATAGTGTTGCTTGTAGGTGCATTGACAACAATAATACCACGTTCTGTAGCCGCCTTCAAATCAATACTATCAACACCTACTCCTGCCCGACCTATAACTTTCAATTTTACTGCCGCATCAATGACGCGCTTCGTTACATGGGTCATGGATCGGGTTACAAGGCCATCATATTTACCAATACATGCTACAAGCGCATCTTCATCTAAGTTAATTTTCACATCTACATCATAATGCTGCCGCAACAGCTCAACTCCTTTTTCAGATACATCATCGCTGACCAAAATTTTCATTATATAGCCTCCTGTATAAAATAATATATAGTATGATTAATTATTTTTTTGAAAGTTTCGCATGAATTCAGAAAGTGCCGCACACGCCTCTTCTGTAACTGCATTATAGAGGGAAGCACGGCAACCGCCGATAGAACGATGTCCTTTTATGCCGATAAAGCCTGCTGCATCTGCTTCAATTAAAAATTTATTTTCCAATTCCGGTGTTCTGAGATTAAATGTTACATTCATATTGCTGCGAGAATCCATTGCGGCGTGGCCTTGGTAGAATCCCGCACTATCATCAATCGTTTTATATACAATTTTTGCTTTATGAGCATTTCTCCCTTTCATTTTTTCAAGCCCGCCTTGATTTTCTAACCAGTGAAGCACCTTATTGACGAAATAAATGCAAAACACAGGAGGCGTATTATATGTCGAATCATGTTCTGTAAAAGTCTTGTATTGCAACATGACGGGAATATCCGTTCTCGCTGTTTCAAGAAAAGAGTCTTTGATAATAGCCGTTACTACCCCAGCTGGCCCTAGGTTTTTTTGTACCCCAGCATAAATTAAATCAAAATGAGAGACATCAACGGGCCGTGCCAGAAAATCGCTGGACATGTCACATATAACAGGTATATTGAATTTTGGAAATTTTTTCCATTCTGTGCCATGTATGGTATTATTCGAGGTAATATACACATAATCTGTATCCGGTTTTATAACAAACGTGTCGGATTGAGGAATGTAAGAAAAATTTTTATCACCGCTTGTTGCAACTTCATAGACTTCACCAAAAAAAGCGGCTGCCTGCATAGCTTTTGTTGACCAAACTCCCGTATTAATGTATCCTCCACGCTGTTTCAGAAAATTTGCGCCATGCATAAGAAACTGCATACTCCCTCCCCCTTGCATAAACACCACGTGATATCCCGCGGGGACTCTCAGCAATCTGCGAAGCGTTGCCACCGTATCATCCTGCATATCTTGATACGCAGCGCTGCGATGACTAATTTCCACAATACTCATACCGGTACCCGCAAAATCAAGAAATTCTTGTTGAACCTGCTTCAATACCTCCATAGGCATTGCCGAAGGACCGGCATTAAAATTATAGACCCTCTTCATTCCTTTCACCCTCTTTTCTGAAAATAAAATAGAGAAGTCTTGTCCATTGGGACGAGCTTCTCTATCCTCGCGGTACCACCCAAATTGCCGTAGTCTTTGTGCATCCGCACGCAACAAATAAAAAAACTCCCGTCCCTTGTAGGGACGAGAGTTATATTCCCGCGTTGCCACCCAAATTGCCATACGGCCATCTTTAGTCGCTATATCAGGCGAACCTGTCAAATTCTTCATTTGCCGTTCCGGAGCGGAACTCCTTATAACCTTATCGGCTCACACCAACCGCCGACTCTCTGACAAGGCTTATACATTGCTTCTCCATCATCACGTTTTCTTTGAAATTAGATATATTATAAGCATCTTTTTCTAATTTGTCAATAACATTTGCTCCAACCGCAATTTTTACAGATGTTGCACCCTCCCTCAAAAACAAGCGGTTCTCCACATTGTGGACAAAAAATACTTTCGGCCGTTTTTTTTGTTTCAGCTTTAGGTCTGACCGATAACTTTTTTATTTCCTGTTCGACTGTCTTTTCACTGAGATTCAACTCTTTCTGTACTTCATTATACATATCAATAAGTGCATTGCCTACAGCCATAGGACAGCAAGAGCCCCGGCTTGTATCGCCCCGCGTGGCACGCCGAACGGAGTAAGATGGACAATTCCCCGTAGAATTAAGCTGGTCTACAATAGTATAAATATCGATTCCGGCGCGGGCACTAATAGAGATCATCCGCGATAGTCCAATCATAAAATTATTGCAGCCGCCCGTAGAGCCCTTGCTTAAGTAGGTTTCTAACAATGCCCCTGTTGCCGGATCAAAAAATGCCATACAGTGAAGATTGCCGCAACCCGTTACCAACTTACGTTTTTTGCCAATCACCTTATCGTCAATGCAGACAATTTCGCCACGTCCGAGACCTGCTCCGGCAATCGGAACCGTATTTTCTTCTGCATGCGTGCTAAGTATACCGGCACGTTTACATCCATCCCGAAAAATAGTAAGCCCTTTGCACCCACTCTCATAAGCCAACATATAGAGTTTTTCTGTATCTTCCACAGTAAAGTTGTTAGGTACATTGACAGTGGAACTGATAGACGCATCAATATGAGTCTGCCATGCAGCTTGCATGGCGATGCGTTCCTGATATTGCAGCGTCATGGCAGTTACAAAATATTCCGGCAGTTCTGCATCACCTGAAATACCATATTGCTTCATATAGCACGCAACTATAGGTGTATAAATCTTATAATATACATCGGCAGCATGCAATGACTCTGTCTTTCGTTCATAATAATTGGCATAAATCGGTTCAATCCCGCCAGAAATTCCCAGCATGGTAGATAACGTTCCCGTAGGGGCTATTGTCAATAACTGTGAATTGCGCAGTCCATGGCAACGCACCAACTCTGCCGTCTTCTCTGTTGTATTAACCTGAAAATAAGGAGTACCCATGATTTCAGCTGTATTGCATTTTGGAAATGATCCTTTTTCTTCTGCCAACACCGCCGAAGCCGCAATGGCCGTATCCGCCATGGTGAACCCTATATCATGGCAAAAAGAAACCGCTTCTTCACTGCCATAAGTCAATCCCATTTTAATAAGCATGTCGCCTAACCCCATGATACCAAGACCGATCTGGCGCCATTGTTGAACACTGTCCCGTTGTTCTTGCAATGGATGCAATGGTAGTCCTTCATCTAAGACATCATTTAAAGCTCGTACGGAAACAGCAACACAATGTTTAAAATCTTCAAAATCAAAGACTGCTTCTTCCGTAAACGGATGGTTCACAAAGTTCGCTAAATTGATACTGCCAAGAAGACAGCTTCCTCCTGCAGGCAGCGGTTCCTCAGCACAAGGATTGACCCCTGCATAAGAAAATTCCTGCGTATGCGCTAATAAGTTCCAACTACATATGCGGTTCCAAAATAATGCCCCCGGTTCGGCATAATCCCAATTAGTTTCAGCAATAAGGCGGAATACGTCGGCGGCATCTACCAAACTTTCAATAGTCTGTCCCGTTTCTTCACGTGTATAGTGAAGACGGAATTGTTTACGCTCTTTGACAGCCTCCATAAACTCGTTGCTCAACCGAATAGAAATATTAGCCTTTGTAACTTTATGTAAGTCGGTTTTCAATTTAATAAATTCTAAAATATCAGGATGATGACAATCAATGGAAATCATCAAGGCCCCGCGGCGCCCATTCTGCCCAATCAATTCTGTAACAAGAGAATACAGTGTCATAAAAGAAATAGATCCACTAGTTTCCTTAGCCGCATTATTAATACGTGCCCCCTTAGGACTTAACTGCGAAATATCAATGCCGCAGCCCCCGCCGTAACTATAAGTTCGAGCCAATTTACCTGCCCGGTCGAATATACTTTCAATATTATCTTCGGGAGGTGTCATAACGTAGCAATTGGAAAGAGTTATTTTCTTGCCTGCATATTCTAATCCGCGATTAGCTAAAATACGTCCGCCAAACAAAAATTTCTGATTTTTGATTAGCTCAGCTACTTCTTGGTTTTTCGCACTGACGCGCTCCACCCACTGGTCAAAACTTTCACTATCATTACGATATTTATTCTGCCAAATATCAATACCAATTTGGTTACTTTGTCCCAACCATTCCTTCTCATCCATGACGCGTTTCCTCCTTATATTGTAATTATATAGCCGCATGTATACTATATGTTGTATTTACTTTCATATCTTACCAGTTTATGTAAATGCCGTCAAGTACCCCTAATGCCTGCGTCATGTCAAGTGTTTTCTTCATTTTTTCAACATATTCGTATAACCCGTTTTCCTCGATAAAATAATGTATCCGAAATACCGCAAGGTCTTGCAGATAGATGTATTTTTTTCCCTGGAAAAATTTCTGCGATTTTGTTACTGATCGTATTTTCCAGTTTTGATTTTGATAAAGTAAAGATTCGTATATCAACAATCCGTTCACTCACAGTAATGCAATAATCTACCAGCCATTCATAAGAAAAAAGAATATTATCTAACAGTTCCATGTGATTATTGCTTCTTCTGACACAGTCCAGTCGCATAATCTCACTTCCACAGGAACAATGATTCGGAAAAATCCGTGTTATATCCCCCGTACGGTAACGTATAAGCGGCATCGCTTCCATTCCAATTGTCGTAATAACTAGTTCCCCGTATTCTCCTGGCGGCAATTTTTCCCCTTTTTCTCCAATAATTTCAACAATGACATGATTTTCCCTGACATGCATCCCTTCATGAGCAGCACAAGTTACTGCACCGCCCAAAGCCATTTCCCGCGAGCCATAATGCGGAAAAAGTACAATTCCAAAATGTGCAATAGCCGCTTTTACCTTTTCAGGACAAGCATCACCACTTACTAAGGCTCGTTTTAATGCATGAGAACCGCAAAATCGCAATATAGATAATAAGGGACCTGCCATTCCTATAAATATATCCGGTTTTTGCTGTTCTAATATAGTCGAATATTCCCCAAAAGTACATTCCGTACCCGCCTTGATAGGAACGGCTCCCAGCCGCTCTATTGCTTGTGAAATAAGGCTTCCCAGACTATACGGCCCGGAAAAGGGCATGCAAATCATTGTGCGACTTCCGGGAAACACCATTTCAGCAAGTCCAGCGACAAAAAAATCCAGTGTATTTTTACAATCCCCAGCTGTATAAAACACTCTTTTCGATACCCCTGTTGTACCGCTTGTCTGATCAGTTATAATCCGCTGGATCTTTGCTTGAGAACAAAGAAGCAATGATGCGCTGTTATCAATTAATTGACGGGATGTTGTAAAAGGAAAATACTGCAATTCTTCCAAAGAGGTAATATGAGAAGGCAGCATACGATAAAAACCGCCCCGGGCATGTTCTCGCTTCAGGACGGTATTCAGTGCAGCCAATTGAAACATACCTATATTAGTCCGAGACAATCGGTCTAGTTGAGTTATTCTCTTCATATAGTTCTCTAAACAAGTTATTTTCATTTTCTATACAAAGCCTTTCCCTTGCTATCCGTTATATTATAGGCACAAAAGGGAACCATCCCATATTTACTATCCGCTTCACAAATATAACACCGCCGCAATCGATGCAAATCCAAATTATAGGCATCTTGAAATAACATGCCCGACACAGTAAACGTATTTTCTTTGGCTTGCACCAAAAATTCATCCAGCGAATCCGTATTCTCCATGGACGGATCCTTACAACATTTTTTTCCTATTGGCAAATCTTCCAGATGGCTGCTGCTCCATTGCCTAGCCACAAAATCACGTGTTTCAGAAGCTTTTATGCAGCACCCCTGATGATATCGCGGCGATAATGCTTGTAAACTACCGTCAGGAAACCGCATATAACTAGCATGAAAGGAACAATAGGGATTTTCTGCCCCACCGCCGCTAAAATCAGATTGTTTCATACAACCCTTTGTTTGTTTTTCAATTTCCCGCAACATCCGGGGAATAGTAATCCGCCACGTATGATGTTTCAAAACACATCGGCCAAAATAACTAACCGGCTGAAAATGAACACCTCGGACAACAGGCATTCGATTGACAGCAAATCGAAGCAACGCCCCTATCTCATTCATATTTACCCCCGGTGCAATAACTGGTACTAAAATAATACCTAACCCGGCTTGCCGGCAATGTTCGATAGCCTGTTGCTTCATTTCCAAAAGTAGTTTGCCACGCAGCACCTTAAATGTTGTATCCGTAAATCCATCAAACTGCAGAAATACACAACTCAAACCTGCTTTTTTTAGTGTATGCGCATATTCTTTTTCTTCTGCCAATCGGATTCCATTGGTATTAAGCTGAAAAAAGGTAAATCCCTTTTTACGTCCTAATTGTATGATTTCCGGTAAATCATCGCGCAATGTAGGTTCTCCTCCAGAAAGTTGAATGTTAAAAGGTCCGCCGCGATCCATAAGCATATCATATTGATCATTAATTTCCTGAATCGTCATATCGCATCCTTTCTGAAAACCAGAATCGGCAAAACAAACAGGACAAGACAAATTACACCGATTAGTTAATTCCAACAAAACACAGCAGCCATTGGATTGATGCCCCTGACATAAACCGCAGTCATAAGGACAGCCCTTGTTGATAGGACGCGGAGCCGTAATAACATCATCGTTATTTGCATATGTTCCCCAAGACAAATATTCCTCCATCCTTCCTTCCCAAAGCAGTACCGTAAATACGCCATGCTCCGGACAACGTTTCTGCATATAAATATTTCCATCCTTGCCCTGAAAAATCTTAGCATTAACAACTTGCAAGCAAACGGGGCAAACACTTTGAGTTTGTGATATGTCTCTCGTCATGTCAATTCTCCTCATTCTTTAACCACGCTTCAAAAAACATCTTCTCTTCAACATACGTGTCTTCAGGAAAGCTTACAGTAATAACATATTTGTCTAATATACCTTTAATTTGTACGCCCCTCTTTATGGCTGTCATCATCGGCCTGCGGTAACGATGATTTTCTTCTACAGTCCATCCATTCAGATGTGTCTTGAATTCTCTTACAGTGATAGTCAGCTTGTACTCATATATCTGAGAATATGCTAAACAATTTTCTTTTTTTTTATATTCGAAATGCATGTAACTTACCTCATGATACTACTAACAGCCTGTATCACTGCTTTAATTTCTTCTTCTGTGGTAAATCGCGAAAGACTCAGACGCACCGTACTATCACAGCCTAGATCGGTAAAAATACGGGGAGCACAATGTAAGCCGCTGCGGCAAACAATATCGTAACTTTCCGTCAGTATATACCCTATCTCAGCAGCAGACTTTCCCTCTATAACAAAGCTCACAACAGGCGTACATTTTTCCTGCGGTGCAATAACTGTCGCCCCTGCATCGGCAAGTCCTTGTTTCAAATATTCTGTCAGCCACTCTATCCGGTTTATATCAGCAGGATTTTCTTCGCTCCAGCGAAGGGCTGCCAATAAACCATAATAAGCCGGTTCATTTCCTGTTCCTGCTTCCAGATGAATCGGCATTTCTGGAGGCATCTCTTTTCTATCGCTTTGAATCCCCGTGCCCCCGCATAACAAGGGTTCCAGCTGCAAACCCGGCCTTACATATAACCCACCTGTACCTTGGGGCCCCAACAGGTATTTATGTCCCGTAAAAGCTAACATATCAATATTCCAATCATCAAGTTGTACGGGTACCATCCCCAGCGTTTGAGA
>JALCNL010000009.1 GCA_022649055.1 Megasphaera sp. | reverse complement strand
CTTACAAAGATAACCTGCTTACAAGGAACAGATTGGATTGATTTTATAATAACATCCAATTCCTGCATAGCCAAATCATATACTCCAGAAGGATCGTGTTCTGCATGGCAAAGAAGAAAATTAGAAAAATACAACGTTAAACAATCAATCAAAACAGCATCCGTGCGGCTAAGGATGTTTCCTATTTCTGAGGCCAATCCCTGCGGCACTTCATAGGTATGCCAAGATGCCGGGCGTCGTTCACGATGCCTTTGGATCCGCTGCCTCATCTCTATATCCAAAGCTTGTGCCGTCGCAATATACGCCTTGGTACCCCGATACGAGGCCAACAGTTGTTCTGCAAATACACTTTTTCCGCTGCGAGAACCTCCCGTAACGAGTACTATTTTTGATTTCATGATATCCTCAGTAATATTTTTATTTATATATAATAATGCATATAACTATTTTAACACAATACGGGACAGTAACGAAATATAAATACATCTCGCTATTGTCCCGTTTCCAAATCAATTAATTGCTGTCGCATGGTATAGCAATCTGCCATTTCACTCATCCTACATTATTTTTTCATTTCTGTAAATAAGTGAAACATTTCCGGTAAAACGATTTTATCCATTCCTATTTTTATAAGTCGTGCGGCACCCGGCAGGCAAAACACCAAACACTGATGGATAATGCCCGCACAAGAACGATAGGCAATTGATTGTACCCCGCAATCTTCTCGATAAGCAAATAAAGTCAGCATTTCATCAAAAGCCGGAATGATCTTGTCAAATAACGGTTCAATGGTTTCTATCGTTACGTCGCGCTTAGCCAGACCTGTACCGCCGCTAGTAATAATCATATCCACACTGCAAGTCCAATTATGAATATGCTTCAGGATTTCCTCCTTATCATCTCTCACTATAGCATAATCGACGACTTGATGCCCGTAATTTGTAAGTACTGATTGAATTGCCAATCCATTTGTATCATTTGAAAAAGTACGACTATTGCTGATAGTTAGTATAGCCGTCCGCAAAGGATGCTCTTCTGTAGCTTGTTTTCCCAAATTCAATTCCTCCTTTATATATTAAGGTATAATTATATCTACATAATTTTTTGTATACGCCTCAACTGAATCCGCCATAGATTTTCCCTCTACCAATGACTTTAGATATACCGGCATAAATTGTTCTCCATCAACAGCTCCTTCAAATTGTCCCATCCCCCTGCGAGTAGAAACAGTAATGTTTTTCAGACCCACACCAATACTAATCAATCGATCCCCGCTCAAAGCAGGTGAAAAAGGAGCTGTATCCCAAACAATATTCGCTTTATCTGCCCAAGGCGCTTCCGCAGCATCGCCGCGAATGTCAGCAGCAACGACTACCCCATTGCAAATAGCTTCTTCTACAGCACGATTGACAAAACGTATATATTCTGGTGATGATGCAAAGGCTGACGACGAAATATACAGTAATAAATAATCTTCCCAAAATACTTTCGCCGCTAAAAAAAAATCTTTGGGAACCGTTCCGCTCGTCTGTACATAAGCATCATTCCACCCATTATCTCTGCATATATCTTTTCCTCTATCAAACGCGTTAACCGGAAAGATCGAACATCCTGCCTCTTTAAAAGCCGTTGCCACAATGATATCACTATGACGCGGTAATACCATGCGATAGTAGTCCCATCGTGAAAAGGGCAAACCTATATATAGTACATCCAACAAAATCACATCCTGTTCTTTATCTATAAATCTATTCTATCATAAAACTAAAAATTCCTACCAAAATTTTTAAAAAGTTTATTAGAAATTCATTGTCCGAAAATAAAATATTATTCCATTATATGGCGTATCTGTTATAATATAATGGTAATGAAAATAATGAAAGGAGAATTGCCATGTACAAAAAAATTCTCGCTCTCTTGGTAACATTTCTTGCTATAGGCAGCATGCTTGTCTCTGCCATGTTTTTCGACGATAATCCACGTTATATACAAGTAGGTCATAGCGATACGACTATATCTTATATTGATATGAATTCCATTCAATCTATCCGGTATGATCCTCCATTTTATATGATTCGCGCAACTGTAATTACCTATGATTACACTCGTAACACAGCCACTGGATTCGAAAATAATTTTTTTTATAATTTCAATGCACAAACGGTGAAAGCACAACTGATCGGCGCTTATTCGTACGACACAATAGGCAACGCCACTTCACGGCAGCAATTCGACGGTCAGGATCCGAATCTTTGTGATCAATATTCAGTTAATGGGATCTCTGCGAATAAAGCTTTTTTTAATTGTTATAATATGACTTTTTACCACAATTTCAATAAAACACAAAAAAAGGAATGATCGGAATGGATACTCTATTACACTATGCCGGCATGTTTATCACCATTGCCTTTATAGCAGCCGTACTATATTCACTATTTCTCACTATACGCAAACGTAAACGCAAAAAAGAGAAAGAAAATGAAATTGAACACTATGTACACGTAAAAGTAAAAAATCTGCATCAGTATGATATTAAGCCGGAAAACGGCTATTACAAATATCCGTTGAAACCTACTGACTATACACGCCGATTTCCACAGCGGTTTACTTCTGTTGCTCTGGAACTCGCTAATGATCAGCCCTATTCTATTTGCTTAATTGGTTTTACTGAATTTGAAAACGGTGAAATGAAAGATAGACACTATTTTTATGTACAACCGCCAGAAAACACCTTTTCCGATAAGTCGCCGGTATCTTGGGATGAAGTACGAAAAGCCTACGAATTCGGTGAATATTGGGAAGCTGGAATGAAAAATTATTTCATCAATCACACCATTGTTGCTCATAATGCTTCGTATGTCATGGGCTGCATTACCCATGCTCTTAAAATATTTGGTATCGAACCACCTCGTTTTCAATATATAGATACATTGGAAATCGCAAAAAAATATTATGACTTTGAATCCAACCAGCTGGAAACGATTTGCGATGAAATGGGCATAGAAGTGGAAATGCACAACTCCCTCAGTGAGTCCACTGCCATCGGTCAATTTTTAATCTTTGCAAAAAAAGACTTTCCCGTATTTTTGCCGCATATTTATTATACAAACGGCAACGCTACAGAAGAAGAAATTCTAGCCAGTGCAATTTCTTCAGTGGAAAGGGAAGAAGCTACACCAAAGGAAATGTTTTCCCCTCATCCGGTAACCGAAGAACATCTGCAAAAATTACTGCAAAAAAAATATCTTATCCGCGGAGAAAAATCCGGTACCTATTATGCTACCAATACAGGTTTAGATTTTGCCGAAGATATTGATAAATTCGAAACAAAAAAAAAAGAGAAAGTGAGCGCTTCAACCGTCTTGAGTTTTGAATATAAAGCAAAAGGAGATCGGATAACTCGAATGTCTCATCAGGTAAATAAAAAATCATAAAAAATGAAACGCAGCAAGCAACGGCCGTTCTAGAAATATATTTTCAAATGCGGCCGTTTTTTGCTACGTTTCTAACACTCTATGTATCAAAAAATAACAGGGAAAAAGCATATATATTTGTTTTCATGCCTATTACACCAACCGCATCATTTTTAACCCGTATTGCACTCCCAGTATAAGTAAAAGCATTCCCACGTTTACTGCGGTAAACACAATAAGGTAGCGGCTTTTACGGCTAAATAAAAGTTTCGTATACACTTTAAAAGAAATAATACTTGCCATAGAAGCTATAATAGTACCCAATCCACCAATATTAACACCTAACAGCAGGGGAACCATATCATTGGTATAATGAGACAACATAATGGCAGCCGGAACATTACTCAAAATCTGGCTCAGAAGCAGTGATATAAAAAACTCATTTCCTTTCACTATATGTACTGCCCATGTCTGCATTACAGTGATCTGAGATAAACTTCCAACACCAATAAATAAAAACACAAACAAAAGCAATAATTTGTAATCTATATCAAAAAGTATTTTTTTATCTAGTAGCAGCACTGCGGGAAACACTACAAAAAAGAGACTATATGCTGATAAAATCCGTAAAACCGTAAGCACACAAAGGGAAAAAAGTCCGTATAACACATATAAATGTACTTTTGGAATAATAATTTGTTCTTGAACGGGCATCTCTATTGTTCTATCAGCTGCTACATAATAGGTTGCCCCATATAAAAGAATCGCGCTAAGCAACACCGTAGGACCTGTATAAAAAAAAATTTCATCTGCACGCATCCCATAAAAACTGTAAATATATAAATTTTGTGGATTCCCAATAGGAGTAAACATACTCCCCAAATTAGCCGCTGCCGTTTGCATCACAATCGTAAAAATGTAATATCCGCGAAGCCGCACTTCCTTCAAAACAAGAACTGTCATCGGAACAAACGTAATTAAGGCTATATCATTCGTTATTATCATGGAACTAAAAAAACAAATAAAAATCAGTATACGAACTACCTGCCTAGCTGTATCTGCTTTGGAAAACACGATACGGCACCATTGAAAAAAAATACCGCTGCGCCTAAATCCTGCTATAACTGCCATCATGCAAAACAATAAAAGCAATAATGGCACATTCATTTCTTCAAGTATATTTTTCCATGAAAAAGGAACACTAATAGCAGTCAGCAATGCGAACACAAAAGCTATTGTCAAATCTATATTCTTTTTTAAATACGTAATCATGATCATATCTTTATCCCCCCCTCTCGGATGTATTCATGATATCATAAGGATATTTGAAAAATAAAGGTAAAGTCGCACATAATGTATATCAAGACTACTGTACAAAAAGAAAAGCCCTTCATGTCATATTTCATTCCATGAAGGGAAGTAAACATAAGTTTTATATTGTTTTATTTATCCACTGGACCGCATCGCCCATCATATTCGTAGTCACAAAATGACAGAGCCCTGGATATGTCTGGAAACAGCTGTTTATCTCTGCACAACCGGACAATTTTTCCATATACATTTTCTGAGCTGCATTGTCTACTATTGGATCAGCTCCGCCACTAAGCGCAAGTACTGAACGACCGTTAAGTTGATCCATATGGGTGTATGGATCAAGCACATTGATTTTTTTCATTATTTCAAAAAATTCTTTAGGTTTGTCTATATGCAAAGCGGCACGAAACCGGCGTTCCGATTCATCCCACCATCCAGACCCATTGAGAGAGACCGCCGTATTGTATTCCTGACAATGCGTCATCACCCCCAACGTTGAGATTCCTCCCATAGAATGCCCCATAACAGCCAGCGGTATGCGAGGTTTCCATGTCTTAATATAGGCGACAATTTGTGATGATTCTTCTACATTTCGAAAAATTGTTTCCCAAAAAAGCGGATAAGAAGTTTCCGCGTTATAATCAATAGAACCCCGTTCCCCATGATACATAGCATCGGGAATAAGCACATCATAACAATACGCTGCTAAAATACGACCCCGTAAAGACTGTAATTCTTTCTGTGATGACCAGCCATGATAAAACACAATGACACCTTTAGAAGATTCTCCACACGTAATTTGCAGTGCCGGAATACGATCAATCATAATTTTTTTTTCTTCTATCATGTTGTTTCCTTTCGAAATGGTGCGTATATATTTCTGCTTACATCAGTAACGTTTTCTTTTTGAAAGTGGCGGCTGAAGAATCTCTGACCAAATTAAACCCGCATAAATCTGCTGTGCCGGCGGCGGCAATTGACTCCAAGGTGACTGTGAGGGTACAGGCTGCGCTATAGTTTCAGGCATTTCCATAATGTGCATAGGTTGGGCCGGCAATTCCTGCGGTACAGAAATTTTCTTATACGTTGGCACAGGAATCGATTGTTCAGCCGGCTGCTCTTGCTGTGTTTTGGTAAAAACAGGCGGCTGTTCTTTCCCCGAATCTGTCGGCTTTTTGTCTGGAGAGGGAATGTTCTCACCCGCCGGTCCTGGTTTGGGATTCCTGCGTGTTGGATACCGTCGTTTGCGGCGCAATAAATCAGGCAATGAAACTACGATAGCAAAGACAATAATCACCCATAAAAAGTCCATAAAATCACCTTCTTATTTCTGAGGTTCTATTGGCGGATCAGTTGGCGGTTGTGCCGGGGTCGTAGTTATCGTAGCTGCCGGGGGAAGTCCCGCTTTTGCTACAGCATTACGCATTTTTGTATCAGAAATGACATTACTCATATTATAGTAATCCATCACTCCCAGATTACCTTCCTTTAAAGCCTGCGCCATAGCCAGCGGCACTTCCGCTTGTGCTTCTACTACCTTAGCCTGCATTTCCTGCGTATATGCCTGCATTTCTTGTTCCTTAGCTACTGCCATCGCCCTGCGTTCTTCCGCTTTAGCTTGTGCAATTCTCTTATCGGCTTCCGCTTGGTCGGTTTGAAGTCTGGCACCAATGTTACGGCCTACGTCAACATCTGCGATATCAATGGATAAGATTTCAAATGCTGTACCTGCATCAAGGCCCTTATTAAGCACTGTTTTTGAAATTTTATCAGGATTTTCCAAAACCTGTGAATGATCTGTCGCCGAACCTACACTAGTAACAATTCCTTCCCCAACTCGGGCAATAACGGTTGCCTCCCCGGCCCCGCCAACGAGACGTTCAATATTTGCTCTAACCGTTACTCTGGCACGAACTTTTAGTTCAATCCCATTTTGCGCCACCGCGGAAATAAAAGGTGTTTCAATGACTTTAGGGTTAACGCTCATTTGAACTGCTTCCAACACATCCCGCCCGGCAAGATCAATAGCACACGCTCGTTCAAACGTAAGAGACATAGTGGCCCGATGAGCAGCTATTAAAGCATCCACCACCCGATCCACATCGCCACCCGCTAAATAGTGAGCTTCCAATTGATTTACATTAACATCAAGCCCAGCCTTATTGGCTTTGATAAGAGGTAAAATAATTTTCGTCGGCACAACTCGTCGCAGCCGCATGCCAATAAGATTTACAATACCAACAGATACCCCCGCGGCCATAGCAGAGATCCATAATCCTAAAGGAACAAAATGTAAAAATAAAGACACCGCCACAATAGCTATAAAAATAATCAATAGGGGAAATGCAATAATAGTGAGTACTGACATAGAATTACCTCCTTCATATATAAATAATACACTTTTTAATTATCTTCTTGATTTCAGAAACATTAATTATTACGTTTTACTGGTTCAACAACAATACGTGTTCCCTCTACTTTAATAACGCGAACCTCAACACCGCGATTAATAAAACCACCATCAGAGACGGCATCCACACGTTCTGTACCGATGCGCACAGTACCTGACGGCCGCAAAATCGTAATCGTCTGTCCCCGTTTGTCCAGATATGCACTTTTATCTGCTTGAGACGTATATCCCTTATCCTTAGTTGACCGGGTCGTCAGTGCTAATTTAGCAATAAGCCTGCTTTTAGGCAGCCTGCGCCCTACGAAGTAAAACAAGATAGCTGCAATGATAATTCCTCCGGCAATAATATACGCTGCTGAAAGACTGGCCCCTAACATATAAAAAAGACTGCCGAAAAGCAACACAATTCCAACAATGCCAAAAATACCAACTCCAGGCGTAGCCAGTTCCATCGCAATAAGGACAAGACTGGCAATAAAGGCACCAATAACTTTTAAATCATTATCTATCGTATCATCACCAGAATACATTAACAATACACCCAGTACAATGGCGGTAATAATGCCTACCCCCATGCCGGCCATCTTGATTTCCGCAAGAACCGCCGCTAAAATAAGACCGACAAAAAGTGTCCGTACATAATCATTTTGAAGAAATCCGGCAATAGTATCTTTCCAATTACGTTCCACATATACAACATTCATATTGTCAAGGCTAAATTGATGTTGTACTCCTTCAATCGAAGAGACAGTAGCTTCAGACAGATTAAGCTGTTTCGCCTGGTCTTCTGACAACGCCAATATCTGACCGGCTTCCGCATAATCCGGATAGCCTTTAGTTTTATCAACCATAGCTTCTACCAACCGCGGATTATGACCCATATGAGATGCCGTTGCCGCAAATTCCGATTTTAAAGCGGCAATGTTTTTTTCCGTATCGGGAATAGGTTCTGCCGCGCCAATACTACTCCCCGGTGCCATAACAATATGCCGGCAGGAAATCGCAATCAAGGCCCCTGCTGACCACGCACGAGCATCTATATAAGCAATCGTCGGTATTGTCGTATTCTGCAGCATGTCACGAATTTTCAACGCACTATCCACACGCCCTCCCAACGTATTGATCTGAACTATAACAGCACGATCCCCTTGTTCTTGGGCATCCGTTAAGCCTCTGCGGACTAACGCAACTTGACCGGCATTAATCTCCCCTTCAATGGCAATCACTCGGATATCTTGGCTACCTGCTGATACAGGTTGTGCAACAATAAAACATACGGCAGCAAGCAAACATAGAACAATGACATGTAAACGAGATAATATACCCATTCCTTCACCTCCCATCATCATTACTTCTATTTGTGTTCAAGCGTTCTCGTATGGGAAATGCCGTGAAAATAACCTACTTGTTTCAGTTTTTCCAATTCTTCCTCTGAAATGGTACGAACTGCACTTTTCTCTAATTCTTTAATAGGTTTATCTTCAATGATATGAATTTTATCAACCACAGACTCATAAATATTATGAGGCTTATTTTCCTTTATCCATTCCAGCATATGATTCAGCCACTCACGACATGTCCATACATCAACACCATGATTATGTCCCCGTAAAATCTGTATTTGTTCCGATTCAGGAATTTTATTTAAAAACCAGTTCCATTTTTCGCGGGCAATAAGGTACATATAAAATTCATCAATCGGACGAACGTGTTGTTCATGTAATTCTAAGATATATCTGGACCAAAACAAACTCAGTGTCATTTTGAACCCTCCAACAAGTATCATTAAGTTAATCCTATGTATATTACATTATACTATACTTTGTCTATAGTGAAAAATCAAAAAAGTCATTTCCAGCAAAATGAATGCTAAAAATGACTTTCTTATCCTATTCTTAGCAGAAAATAGTAGTAATTAAGCATTAATTTCATCAATTGTAAGTACAAAAGCCGGTGCATATTCCTTTAAAAAAATATCCACTTCCGGCATATGTAACCCTTTCAACTTTTCCTCAATCGTATGCAATGCTTGATCAAATTCATAGTTTCCCGCATTTTTTTCCTGCATGCACTTGAGATACGCACTCAAGGTATCTGCTGCTTTTACATATATCCACACAGGATCCTGCTCTGCATTTTTTATAAGCGGTTCATATGCTGACCGCAGTTCCTTCGGCAAGGTTAAAAGCAGACGGTCTTGTGCCATTTTTTCTACTTCTCCGTAAGTACTTCGCATTTTTGAATTAAAATATTTCACTGGTGTCGGCATATCTCCGGTATAAACTTCGACCGCATCATGATACATAGCTAACACAGCTGCCTGTTTTGCATCTACCTTCATGTCATTTCCCTGATTATGCAGGAGACAAAGATGATAGGCGATCATCGCAGTCTGCAGTGCATGTTCTTGAATATTTTCATCTTGTACATTGCGCATGAGTCCCCAGCGGCGGATAAACTTCATGCGGGCTAATATAGCAAAAAAACAACTCATATAAAGACCTCGTCACTTATCGATATAAGCCTATCGCTTTACAAACATTTTGATACGTTACATTAGCTTTTGCATGGGCTTTGACAGCACCTTTTTCCAAAATTTTATCTAATTCCGGATCATGAATCAATTGTGTATACCGTTGCTGAATAGGCTCCAACACAGAAACAACCGCATCCGCAACGTCCTTTTTGAAAGTACCATATCCTTTATCAGCATACACAGCTGTAATTTGATCATGAGTTTGTTCTGTAACGGCTGCCAATATATCCATCAAATTAGAGATACCCGGTTTATTTTTTACATCATAATGAACAGAATTTTCACTGTCTGTTTGTGCACGTTTAATTTTCTTTTCTATATCCTTTGGCACATCAAGCAAATAAATAGTTGCGGCCTGGTTATCATCAGATTTACTCATTTTTTTTGTAGGTTCCTGAAGACTCATGACCCTAGTCCCATCATGACCAAGAAGAATATCCGGAACAGTAAATACATCTCCATATATACGATTGAATCGCTGTGCCAAATCACGAGTAATTTCCATGTGCTGCTTCTGATCATCACCAACGGGGACCAGATTCGTTTGATAAAGCAAAATATCAGCTGCCATCAGAGGAGGATATGTCAAAAGGCCTGCCGGAATAGAATCCCCTTGTTTAGCAGATTTATCTTTATATTGCGTCATCCGTTCCAGTTCTCCTACATAAGAACTGCAAGTCATAATCCAGCCTAACTGTACATGCTCAGGTACTTCCGACTGAACAAAAAGAGTAGATTTATCAGGATCAAGCCCGGAAGCAATATAAATGGCCGCCAGTGTACGTGTCCGTTCGTGAAGCATCTTCGGATCCTGCGGAACTGTGATAGCATGTTGATTAACTACACAATAATAACATTCATTATCCTTCTGAACTTTCGAAAAGTTGCGCAAGGCACCTAAATAATTACCTAATGTAAGATTACCACTCGGCTGAATGCCGGAAAAAATAATGGACATATCTAATTCCTCCCTGTAATATATAAACAAAAAATCCTTTCACCCCTTAAAAAAAGGGACGAAAGGAAAGATTTCCGCGGTACCACCCTGGTTGGCATACAGCCCGGCTCAAATACTTTCCAATAACGGTGAAAGCAAAACCGGTGGTGCCTACTTCAGCATTCGGACCACATCTCCCGGGTCCATTCCCACTGCCCGCTCATACCGAACTTTCACTGCCATCGGTTCGCTGCCAAGGCGTCTGCAATAGTACTCTTCCCGTTCATAGACTTCTTATTTTAACTGGTTTTACTCTATCACGATACCTTCTCTCTGTCAAGGATAACTATTGCATATGCCCGACTCCTCACTTCATTACAAACAGCATCCTATTTATTTTTTTAACAATAATGCCGAAAATATTTTTTTATTCTTGACTTGGAGTATAATCTAAGTGATATGGTATAATTAATTATTAAATCCATTCCATAGGAGATTTTTATGAAAAAATATATAAAACTAGGTATACCGTTTATACTGTTTTTTATTTGTATCATCCTTTATGTCTTAGTCCCCAATGTATGGTCGATAAGCAGGCAGGCGGCCAGAGTTACCCAATCAGTAGCTGCACAGTATCAACTCACTGACAAAGTTGATGCTTTTAATATCCGTCAAGTTATTACAGTTGACAGTACCACTTCACGAACTATCATGTGGCAATCCGATTTAGCCGAAAAAAATGCAGTCATAGAATATCGTCAAAAAAACACGGACACGATTCTAACAATGCCGGCTTCTAATGAAATTTTTAATGATGACAAAACAACGACTTACATACATGCTGCCGAACTTAGTCACCTGACCGCTGGCTCACGTTATGAATATCGTGTCGGATACGATAAAAAACGCAGTGAATGGCTTCCCCTTTCACTGGCTTCAGGAAATACTTTTAAAGTCCTTATTTTTCCTGATTCTCAATCCAGTAATTATGATGTATGGCGCGATACCGCACAAGCCGCATGGAGCGCAAATCGAGATGCTCAATTTTTTATAAATATGGGAGATCTTGTAGACAATGGCGAAGATCATACTCAGTGGAATTTATGGTTTGAAGCTGTCGAAAACATAATTTCCGCTATTCCTATCGCTCCGGTTATGGGGAATCATGAAACATATGACCAAAATTGGAAAGTTCGTATGCCGACAGCGTATCTTCATATGTTCAACGTCCCAAATGCAGTACCCGATCTCTATCAGAATCAATTTTATTCTTTTGACTATGGCAATATCCATTTCGTCGTCCTTAACACTCAAATTACGGAGATGTCACAATTTCAGCCGCATCTGCTAGAGGATGAAATCAATTGGTTTAAAACAGACATGGCCCACACAAACAAAAAATGGAAAATTGTTTTGATGCATAAAGATCCACTGCAATATGCTTTTCAAAACCGCCCGCAGCCCCGTACAGAAGGATTTTCTGCAGAAGGAAAAGAATTTATGCCGCTCTTCGATGCGTACAATATTGATGTTGTTCTTTCCGCACATCTGCACACATACCGCAACCGTGGCCATATCCGTAATTTCCAGCGCGATAATACAGGACCACTGTATATTCTTACGGGTGTAGCAGGAAATGTTCGCTATCCTGAACTGTGGAAGCAGCACTCCTTGGATGAAGTAATCGCCCCTCAACCGGAAACGGATAATTATCTAACAATGGAAGCAGGCGAACATACACTGACATTTTCCTCTTATCTTCCAAACGGCCAAAAAATAGATGCGATATCAATCAATAAATAAAAGCAAGGCGAAATATAATAATACATTATCGCAGTGTTCTACCCCGGCTGTATAAAAAGCCCCTATTTCAATCTTTAAAACATATTGGAATAGGGTACTTTCTATGATATAATAAAAATTGTTCCATTGTTCTTTTAAAACAATTGGATATGAAAAGACAAGGAGGAATTTACCATGCCAGTTATTACGAAGGATACGGGTATTATTGAAGCTGTTCAGAAATATCCACAAATCATCGAAATTTTTCAGGCTTATGGTCTCGGTTGTATCGGCTGCATGGCCGCTCATTTTGAAACCATCGGTCAAGGCGCAGGCGCTCACGGTATTGATGTAGATGCTTTAATTGCCGACCTTAATGAATGTATTTCACAGCCTAAATAGGCAATTTACTTAAACACGAATTTCAAAAAACTACTTTTACACAGGGTGTAAAAGTAGTTTTTTTTATGGATCAATATTTCTGGACTTTTATGTAATCCTTGCCAAGAATAACTGCAGTATCTCCTGATACTACTTTACTACGGAAGCACAACGCGCACAAAGAGTCGGGTGTTTTTGATCTGTCCCTACGGTATCACGGTGTATCCAGCAACGTTCACATTTTTCATGGGTAGATGGAGTTACAATGACACGGATATCTGTATGATCTTCACCGGCAGCAGCTTGTTCAGGTGCCAAATCAGTTCCTTCCACTAATTTCACTTCACTGACGATGAGAAGAATAGCCAGCTTATCGCTCCATTGACTAAGGAAAGCATAATCTTCCCCATCTGCATAAATCGTAACCGCTGCATCCAGAGAATGCCCAATAGTATGATCCTTACGGGCTCCTTCAAGAATACGAGTCATATCGCTGCGCAAAGACAACAATTTATTCCAACGCAATTCCAAATCAGCATCCAGATACTCTTTATGTGCTTTCGGCCAATCTGTCAGCAGTACACTTTCTTCCTTACCCGCTATTTTTGGCATATACATCCAAACTTCTTCCGCGGTAAAGGACAACACAGGAGAAACAATTTTAACTAGTGTATCAAGTATCCGATACATTACTGTCTGCGCACTTCGCCGAATAAGCGCATCGTCTTTTTCTGCATACAAGCGATCTTTGATAATATCAAGATAAATGGAACTTAAATCCACAGTACAAAAATTATGTATCGCATGATACATCACATGAAATTGATAATTTTCATATGCTTCCGTCACCGTTTCATATACTTGTTCCATCCGAAGCAATGCCCATTTATCCAACTCTGTCATATTTTCATAATCAACAGAATGAACTGTCGGATCAAAATCAGCCAAATTCCCCAAAAGGAATCGGAATGTATTACGGATTTTACGATATACTTCACTGAGTTGTTTCAAAATTTTCGGGGACAACCGAATATCGCCCTGATAATCTGCTGATGACACCCAAAGCCGCATAACATCTGCACCAAATTGATCAATTATTTCCTGTGGCGCAACCGTATTTCCCACAGATTTACTCATTTTTTTACCTTCACCATCAACAGTAAAACCATGAGTCAAAACAGCTTTATACGGAGCATATCCATTAATAGCAACAGATGTCAGCAGTGAGGAATTAAACCAGCCCCGATGCTGATCCGAGCCTTCAAGATACATTTCACAGGGATAATCAAGTTTAGGATCCGTGCAGAGTACCCCTTGATGCGTACATCCGCTGTCAAACCACACATCCATAATATCGGTTTCTTTTTTAAATTCTGTACCGCCACACTCTGGACAAGTAAACCCATCCGGTAATAATTCTTTTTCGTTATGACGCCACCATGCATCGGAACCTTCTACAGCAAACAATTTTTGCAAATGCTTGATCGTATCATCATTAATAATTGGTTTGCCACATTGCTGGCAGTAAAAAATAGGAATCGGCACGCCCCATACACGCTGCCGGGAAATGCACCAGTCACCGCGGTCGCGAATCATATTATAAATCCGGTCATGTCCCCATGATGGTATCCATTTTACGTGGTCGATTGCTTCCAATGCTTTCTGCCGATACCCATCTACAGAAGAAAACCATTGTTCAGTTGCTCTGTATATAATCGGATTTTTACAGCGCCAGCAATGTGCATATTGATGACGCAGCGAGCCCTTAGCGAATAATACACCCAATTCCGCTAACCGTTTAATAATCGGCACATTCATATCAAAAGCAAATTTCCCCTGATACTCCGGAACTTTGTCCGTATAACAGCCATCGGGTCCTACTGTACCAAGCGGTTTCAATCCCCACGCAGAATATTTCATGCAAACATTAAAATCATCAACCCCATGATCGGGAGCCGTATGTACGAGACCTGTCCCCGCTTCCAATGTAACATGTTCTCCTAAGACAATGGGAACCTTGCGTGCTTCATAAAGAGGATGCTGGAATACAAGGCCTTCCAACCGTTTCCCTTCTATGACATCCGGCAGCACTTCATATTTCTCAATTTTTCCTGCCTTCATTGTTTCATCTACAAGATCTTTAGCCATAAGGTAATATTCTTCACCAGCCTTGACCCAGACATATTCAAAATTTTCATTAGCACAAATCGCTACATTAGCAGGAATTGTCCAAGGGGTTGTCGTCCAAATAACAGCGTACACTTTATCGGGATCAGCATTTTTCGGCATATGACAAGTAAGATCTACTGCAGGAAATTTTACATAAAGAGAAAAGGACTTGATTTCCTTATATTCTATTTCCGCTTCAGCCAGAGCTGTTTCGCAATGAGGACACCAATATACGGTTTTTAACCCCTTATATATATATCCTTTTTTAGCCATTTCACCAAACACGCCGATTTGTTCTACTTCAACATGAGGCATCAAGGTAAGATAGGGATGTTCCCAATCTCCTAAAACACCGAAACGGATAAAATCTTTACGTTGTTCATTAACACATTTCAGAGCATATTCCTTGCAGCGCGCACGCAGATCGAGCGGTGCCATTTCATGCCGATTCAACCCTGTATTTTTAATAACTGCATGTTCAATAGGCAGTCCATGCGTATCCCAGCCAGGAACGTATTTTGTGTAATACCCGTTCTGGGTCTTATATTTCATAATTATATCCTTGAGTACTTTATTCAAGGCATGACCAATATGCAGCTGACCGTTAGCGTACGGAGGTCCATCATGAAGAATAAACTTAGGCGCTCCTTCTCTCTTTTGCAAACGTTTTTCATAAATAGCATGTTCCTGCCAAAATTTAAGAAAATCCGGTTCCCTTTTCGGCAAATTGCCACGCATGGGGAATTCTGTTTCAGGCAAATGCAAAGTCTTACCGTAATCCATATTGTTGCCTCCTCTAAATAAATAAAACAAAATAACGCCTTCATCCCCAAAGGGACGAAGACGTTAATCACCGCGGTACCACCCTATTGACCGCATAACGGCCACTCTCAATGCCTATAACGACGCAACCCGGCGGCTGGCTCACAACCACAGCTCTAAAGTGATCTGCTTATACCGCTGCCTCTCCGGGCTCTCACTATCCCCGATTCGCTGAAAAGGAGTGCTGGTATAAGCCGTCTTTTTCATTGCTTTTCCATATAAAATATGTATTTGTACATAGAGGTATTTTATATTTAAAAAAGCCCTTTGTCAATACCTATCGATAAACATTCTGTTTTATATTTATTGCAAAATTGCGCTGTTATCAGTAAAATATAAGTATCAAAAGGAGGCTTTATCATGACAGTCATTGATACATTTGCAGATTTAGTCAAACATTCTAATAATATCGTTTTTTTCGGTGGAGCCGGTGTTTCCACCGAAAGCGGCATTCCTGACTTTCGAAGCGTCGACGGATTATATAATCAAACGTATAAATACCGCCCCGAAACAATTTTAAGCCATTCGTTTTATATGGATAATCCTGAAGAATTCTTTCGCTTTTATCATGATAAAATGCTTTGCCTTGATGCAAAGCCTAACATGGCTCATATAAAATTAGCGGAACTAGAAAAAGCTGGCAAACTAAAGGCCATCATTACACAAAACATTGATGGTCTGCATCAACAAGCCGGCAGTACAAACGTATTGGAATTACATGGTAGTGTCCATCGCAATTATTGTCTGCACTGCCATAAATTTTTTAATGCTCACTATATGGCTTCTGCTGCCGGTATCCCCAAATGCGATGCCTGCGGCGGACCTATTAAGCCAGATGTCGTACTGTATGAAGAGGGGCTTGATGATGCCGTTATTGAAAAATCATTGTATTATATCAGTCATGCCGACATGTTGATAATTGGCGGTACCTCCTTAGTTGTTTATCCAGCTGCCGGCCTTGTAAGATATTACAGCGGCCGTAAACTCGTACTAATCAACAAATCTTCGACCAGTATGGACGATCGAGCCGATTTAGTTATCCATGCCCCTATTGGTGAAGTATTCCAACACATTACAGTATGAAAGCATAGACTACCTTAAAAATAAAGTCCTGTACAGAAAAATTCAGTCTGTACAGGACTTTATTTTTAAAAAAACACAAGCGTTACCCCTGCGCCGCCGCCTTCTGCATCATCCAGTTTATACGATGAAATAAACGGCTGATGATCAAGAAAATCATGAATCTGCCGTCTCAAGGCACCGCTTCCTTTACCATGAATAATCCGGACAGGACTAAACCCTGCCGCCAGTGCTTGATCAAGAAATTTTTCAACCTCCGGTATCGCTTCGCTCCCTGTTTTTCCAATAACATTGATTTCCGCTGCCACCGTATCGATACGGATCGGACGATAAGAAGATACGGCCGCCGCTTTTTTTTCTTCCCGTTGTTCTCGTTTTATTTCATCATAATACGGAGCACTGATATCTTTACTTTCTACACGAACAGTTATTCCTTTCACGGAAACAGTAAGTTTTTTCCCTTTTATTGACATTACCGTTCCCAATCCATCAAGCGAATTAATAAATACACGTTGTCCAACCTGCAGTGTTTTCACATCAATAGGATTACGCTTCGTTTTTTCCTTGTCAGGAAGAGAAATTTGCTGAATAGATCGTCGTGCCTGTTCGATAGCCTTTGCTTTTTCCCGATCTGTAGTTTCGCGAAACTGCTGTTTCAATTCACGGATAATAGACTCCGCCTCAATGCGGAGTTTACGTTTTAATTCCATCGCATCACGTCGGCTGGAATCGACAATATCTTGTCGTTTTGAAGATACTTTATCTTTTTCTCTGCGTAAATCATCCTCTAATTTTCTTACACGCTGCAGCCGCTGCTCCAGTTCCGCCTGTTTTTCATCCATCTGCTTGGATTGTGTATTCAGCTTCGTTAAAATAGCTTCCATATCAACATCCTGAGCCTGGCTGCGCAGTTCCCTTGCTTTATTTAAAATTTCCACAGGCATGCCTAGTTTTTCACTAATGCTAAAAGCATGACTACTTCCTGCCGATCCTATGCGAAGTTTATATGTAGGCTGCAATGTCTGCACATCAAACTCAACATGCCCATTTTCAATTCCCTCTGTATTGTACGCAAAATTCTTTAAATCATTGTAATGTGTCGTCACCATAACACAAGCACCTTTATCATATAAAGACTGAAGCACGGCAATAGCAATCGCACTTCCTTCTGCCGGATCAGTGCCGGAACCCAGTTCATCGGCAAGAATCAGGTCTTCCGTGCTGCAATGTTTTAAAATATAAATAAGCTGTTTCATGTGACTGGAAAAGGTACTCAGATTTTGAGAAATATCCTGCTCATCCCCAATGTCAACAAAAACATCACGAAAGATGGGTAATTCCGAATTTTCTCCTACCGGTAAAAACAATCCGGCTTGGTACATGAGAACTAAAAGTCCTAAGGTCTTCATCGCTACGGTTTTACCACCGGTATTGGAACCCGTAATCAGCAAAATTCTATATTCACCGCCAATAATAAGGGTATTAGGGACAACTACATCCGGCGCAATCAGCGGATGCCGGGCATGGAGAAGACGCACTTGCTTTTTTTTTGAAACCGCAGGACGACAAGCTTTCATCTGAATAGCTAACTGTGCTTTAGCAAAAATAAACTCCAATTGCCCTACACACATCGTGCTATTCATGAGATCTTCATATTGATCTGCCACAATGGTCGTAAGTCGTTTAAAAATACGTTCTATTTCCTTAGTTTCCCCCATACGTGCTTGTTGCAAATCGTTATTGGCATTCACGATAGCCAGCGGTTCAATATATAGTGTCGAACCGCTGGCCGACATATCGTGAACAATCCCGGGGAATACATGCCTGTATTCTTGCTTAATAGGCACAACATATCGATTGTTCCGTACTGTAATCAGAATATCTTGAAAGTACTTTTGATATTCCTTATTTTGCAGTACGCTTTGCATATACCGTTTTGTCTGCCGTTCCAGTTCAACAATACGATTTCTCAGATGAAGGAGTTCCGGCGAAGCATTGTCCCGAATTTGATGATTTTCATCAAAAACAGCCGCTATTTTATGTTCCAATACTGAAAAATCCATAATAGACTGTGTTTTTTTTACCAATTGCGGATAGTCTTTTTCTTTTCCCGCAAAAAAAATTTTAACATGTTCATAACACCGTATATTATTCCAAATATCAATACACTCTTGAGAATCTAACGTGATTTCACGGCATGCTTTTTCAAGAGTCGGCCGTATATCAACAATGCCGCCAAAGGGCGATGATGCTTCCCGTTGCAAACAAGTTACCGCTTCCTCTGTATCCCTGAGGCTTTCTTCAATCACAGCGGCATCACCGGAAGGTGTTAAATGCCTTGCCGCTTCTTTAGACAACCGGGATGGAGCTAATTTCACCAGCATGGATTGAATTTGATAAAACCCCAAAATCCGCATACTTCTTTTATTCATAACCTGGTACTCCTATACTTATATAATTCCGTGAAAAAAATGCCCTCGTGTAACACTGCTGTCTTCTTTATTTAACAACATGTGTTCTGTATCATCTATAAGACATCGATATCGCTGCGTCTGTGCCGCAATCCATGCAGAAGAGCGTCCCCTGCCTTCGATCCGAAACCGGGAAATACCACATTGCATTAATTGAGAGTAGTACGGGGCCATGTCCAGATCTCGATTATTTAAAAGATGATTGCGGCAATATGAATCAGTGACAATAGGAAACTGCTCTCCTATACGATCTTTAAGATAATATTTTTTATGACTGCACATAGCAGCACATCGTCTTTTTACTCCTGAACCGTTAAAAGCCGCCAGGGAACAAAATTCAGTCACCATCATTTCCAACCGCCCTTCTACTAAAATCTCAATAGGTAACGACAGACATACAGAAATAATTTTCTTTATCTGTCTGAGCATAAGTTCTGTTGAAAGTGTTAAACTGCTACATCCATAAAGACGCAAAAGATCTGCTGCATGGGCATTGAAGGTATTTAAAGACCAATCTCCCGCAATAGGGACCGTCCACAATTCTTCCTTAGCCATTGCAAGAATACCCAGTGCCCCGGCATAAATACCATCTGCACCACAAGAAACTGCTATCTGCAATTCTTTTCTAACATACACTTCATCCCGCTGCCGTAATATCCGCGGAGAGGCTGCCCAAATAGACGCACCGGTATTATGAACCATATCAACCGCTTGTTTCCACTGAGAAAATCCAAAAGCTGTATGAGTATATGACTCGCCTCCGTACACAATGCGGTCAGCCCCATTGTGCAATGCTGCCGTAATACCTTCTAACGAATCACAACGCACAACGAGCTCTTTTTGTTTTACTTTCCGATACTTGGTAGTACCATCAGGACGTATTGCTGTCTTTCCTGCTGCTGGTCGATGATACTCTGTCAAAATTTTCTGTTCCACAACCGCGGCAGCTTCCCGGCGCAAGGTATTGAGAATACTTGCCGGTATCATATACGATTGATTCCAAACCGTAACCCCGGCAACAGAAAAAAAGGTTCCGCCCAAGCGATTCAACTGCGTATAAATCCACTCTCGGTCAGCTGGATGTTTTACCGCCTTTTGAACAACATATGCAGATACTTCTTCTGCCACATGTCCCGCTTCATCCCATGCAGTAAGACGTAATTGATTCCCTTCCGTTACATCTACGTGAAAATAAAGGGGAATTTTACGATTCATCTCCACCGTTTTTGTTTTTCTATCTTCTTTCCGGGCTAGTCGATATATTTCGCCTGAAAATCCTTCTTTACAACGTAATTTCACTGTATATGAAGTACTCGGATATTCCTTATCAGCAATAATCGCTGATATTTCATCAAAACATTCCCGTCCGTCTGCTGCTGTAATTTTAATGAAATCTCCCATATGCAAAGGCTCAGTCAATTTAGCTTCAGCAATACCTTCCTGGCATTTCAGGATTTTTCCCATGTGACGCCCTGTGTTGCCTGCGCTTTTTTCAGTAATAGTATTCCTTTCCACTGTATCCGTTAAAAAATCATGCTGATACATTCGATTAAAACTCTCCGCTAAAATATGCTCGGCTTTTTCCAATATATGCTGCCGCTCCTGCGAGGAGTCATGGATACAAGTATCCATGACCATACGATAGGCACCCACAACAGAACGCACATATCCATTCCCTTTCATGCGTCCTTCAATCTTAAAAGAAGAAACGCCTGCATCTATGAGTTCCTGAATAACAGAAACACTGCTCAAATCTTTAAGGCTCAATACGTACGTTTCCGGTTCCGTTACCGGTACACCGCCCTCCTCAACCAATTGATATGGGAGACGACAGGGTTGTGCACAGGCTCCGCGATTACCACTTCGTCCACCGATAAAGCTGCTCATTAAACATTGCCCCGAATACGACATGCAGGATGCTCCGTGTATAAATACCTCAATAGCAGCTTTTGCACGATGACATATGTATCGTATTTCTTGTATAGATAGCTCACGCGCTAAAACAACCTGTGTAAATCCAAGACTTTCCAAAAATCGTACTCCATTCAAATCCGCAACAGTAAGCTGCGTACTCCCATGCAACGGCAAATTGGGGACTACCTTTTGAACCCATGCGGCAATGGCTAAATCCTGTACAATGATGCCATCCACATGGAGCGCGTCTAATTTTTTTAAATAGACTGCAACTTCTTTTAGCTCTGTATCAGCAATAAGAATATTAACTGTAATATATACTTTAACAGCAAAAAGATGCGCCGTCCGCACCGCTCTATCTAATTCTTCCTCATCAAGATTATGTGCAAATTTTCGGGCATTAAATGACTTTCCACCCAAATATACCGCATCTGCTCCGGCATCAATGGCAGTCAGTACTGTATCCAATGATCCTGCCGGTGCTAATAATTCTGTCATAATTCCTCCTGCATGCTATGTCCATTAATTATTATTTTTCCTGCTGCTTTTACATTTTCTACTAAACCCTTATTCCTCGTTTAATATTTTTAAAACATGCAGCTATTTTAAATTATGATTACTTTTTCTCAGTTTTTCACACATGCTGTTCCTGCGCTTATCTCAATTGCCGATAAATAGAAGCTATAACATCCGCTGTAACATTATATGCGGTTGCCCGGACAGCTCGTGTCGGCATCGTCAGCTTTGTATAAAAATCAATATCTTCTTCTGTTAATTGAATCGTATCAGGCATGAGCTTGTTCATTATGTTTGTAAACTCATCCAATCCGTCAAGATGAAGAATGTCCCATACTCGTTCCACTTTATCAGGCATTGTTTCTGTCATGAGAGACATGTATGAAGGAAACAGCATGCCATTCGCCCGTCCATGAGTAAATCCTTTATAATATGTCAGCTGATATCCCATTCCATGAATGAGAGTCGTACCGCTCTGAGCAATGACAATACCTGCTAATGTTGAAGCATACATCAGATCTTCACGAGCAGCGTAAGATACGTCACTTCCTAATTCCGTCAAATGCGGTCCCATAAAATGCATAGCCTCTTCCGCCCATACATCACTGACAGGGGTCGAATTATTGGACATATACCCTTCAACGGCATGTGATAATGCATCAATTGCCGTATCAATAGTGACGACAGGGGATATCCCCATCGTAAATGTAGGATCGACAAAAGCCATAGATGGAAAAAGCAGCGGGTCCGTGACAGATTGCTTCGTCCCGGCATGGGGATTCGTCAATATAGCCGCCTTGGTTACTTCGCTGCCGGTGCCCGATGTCGTAGGTACCGCAACAATAGGCAGCGGTTTTTTATATGGTCCGCCGAACAACTGTACGTCATCAATCTCATTCGTACATAGTAAAGCGATAACCTTCCCTGCATCCATGGGAGAACCGCCGCCGACAGCAATAACAAAATCAACCTGTTCGGTCTTAGCAAAAGCAGCCGCCCGGCGTACCGTAAGAATAGAAGGGTTGTTTTCGACTTCATCAAAAATAACCCAAGAAATCCCTAACTGTTGCAGCTTATCAAGTACAGCCCGCTGTGAACCGTTAATTTTAGCTGAATGGTATCCCGTAACAAGTAATGCTTTTTTACCCAGCTGCGCCAAACAATCTCCTGATTGTGCAATACAATTTTTCCCAAAAAACAATTTAGTTGGCATTTCGTATGTAAACATGACATTATCTCTCCATTTGCTTTTTTGCATTTTCATAATATCCTAGCACGTCTTCTTTTACCTCAGCGATTTCCTCGGGTGTCACTTTTCTGACAATATGTGCAGGATTACCATAAACCATAGAATTAGGCGGTATTTTTTTATTTTGTGTAATAAGTGTTCCTGCACCAATGATACAGTTTTCTCCAATTTCAGAATATCCAAGGAGCATAGCTCCCATACCAATTAAACAGCCATTGCCGATTTTAGATCCATGAATAATCGCATTGTGTCCAATAAGGACATAATCTCCGATTTCCATCGACTGATCTGCCTGCGGATGAACCGTCGTATTATCTTGGATATTCGTGTAACGGCCGACAGTAATCGTATTATCATCCCCGCGAAGAACAGTATTGTACCAAATACTGACTCCCTTTGCAAGTTTTACATCCCCAATTACGGCTGCCGTATCAGCAATAAAAGTGTCTGCATCTATTTTGGGTTCTTTATCTTCTAATGTAATAATATGAGACATTAGCATTCCTCCAATAAAATACTCTAATCTTTCATCCGTATTATTATATATCAAATAAAGATATGTGACCAGTGAAGTTGAATATTCAGTATTTTGAAGTTAACATATATCGTAAAAAAACGGGAAGCAATATCTGCACAGTTTTATAAAAACACTATTTTCAATCAGTTTTCTAACGAATTCTCCTATCATCCTCTGCTTTTTATTCCATCGTTGAGAATCATCAAAAATTCTGCCAATTTTTCCGATTCAATTTGTGTCACTTTTACATTTTCCGGTGCTGTATCACATAATTGATCAGGTGATCTCACAGCGTTATAATGCTATCTGCTGATTTTCCTCCTTAAGTGTTTCACCATCAAGTTACATCATTAATAAATCATCATTTTCTTTTTATTTATCTTAAACTCCGCGCATTGAAAACAACATACAAAATCTGAAAATTACATGTCTATTTGACCAAAACAGGACGCATTTATATATTTTCATATTTTTATGGTATAATATTAATCAGCAACTATTATACTTGTATGTACTTCTTAATATATGAGGCTCCATTATGATTACATTAAATGATTTAATTTTAGACGAAAAAGAGAGATTAAAAGAAAAATACCGATAAAAAGAGGAGTATATTAACTACATTATTGGTAAAAATGATGAAAAATGAAAAAAAACAAACATTAATTCTTAATGATTTCGATATTGTAAAAAAACAGCTTATGTAAAACACTTATTTTTACATAAGCTATTTTTACATCATTCCAATATCATACTTTTACAATTATATTCTTAAATAATAGAATCGGGTGATTAAAATGACTGAAAAAGACATATATGCTATTTGCTCACAAGCCTTATCCAATAGCAACTTAGAAAACGATTGTAAAACAATTGCTAAATCGATTCAAAACAAAGATTATAATAACGTTGCCCAACTTTTAAGAGTAATAATTGCAACTTCAGTAACCACTTGCATTTGTGATGTGTTTGAAATTCAAAGAAAAAAGAAAAAATAATCTCACTTGAAACTTTGCGCGTATCAAAAAATGATAAGCATATAATTATAACATGTAACGAAATTATTTGATCTACATATATGGTTATCATACATAAAAAGACACCCACATTATATGGGCGCCTTTACCTGACAATGAATGGGGTAAGGATTTGCACCTTACAGGATGAATGGCCGATCAGATCATTACTGTATCTGTCGGGTTCATCAAGGCATTATATACTTAGAACGTTATAACTACTGATAAAGTAATATGATGCCCCTGCGTCTATCTTTTCCGCCACCCATTATAATTTTGAGGAAATCAAAAATTATAATGTATCTGTTTTTTTATCAATTTTCTTACAATATCGATCATAGTATTCCTGATCTATACTAAATGATGACATAGGTACCGGATTATAATTTTCATCATAAAGTTCATCAATTTTATTCGGATCTACAAAACCATTATAATGTGTATTATCCACATCATGATTCACTTCAAAATATCCTGAACGATGATACGTACATGGTTTTAGCTTTGTTTTATCTATCATAAAAAAGCCTCCCGCATATTAAAAATATCATTGCATAAATAACAAAAAAACACTCCGCCTGAGTGTTTTAACTATGAGGATACTCATCTTATTTGTATTGCAGAAAGTTTTTCCATCCCCACCTTCCAAAAGGTCTTGCCGTTTCATTACATATTATAACACTCCAAAAGGCTTTTCTATTTCATATATCTTACAATCGACAAATGTTTATAATTAGCTCAGTTCTAATTGTTACCTTTTACCTTTATAGTATATCACAAACACAAAGCAAAAGCTATAGAGGAATATAAAACTGTCCTTGTATAAAATCACAATATATAAAAACAAACCGCATAAATAAAATATTTACGCGGCCTGCCTTTATATATTGTGATAATAAAATTAACGTTTGCTGAACTGTGAAGCTTTTCTAGCTTTCTTCAAACCATATTTGCGACGTTCTTTTTCACGCGGATCACGAGTCAAAAGACCAGCCTTTTTTAATGACTGACGAAAATCCTGATCTACTTCGAGAAGTGCCCGACTGATGCCATGCCGAATAGCACCGGCTTGACCTGACGGTCCACCACCTTTTACGTCAGCAACGACATCATACTGTTCGGTAACACCTGTCAATACGAGCGGCTGTTTAATAACTAATTCCAGCGTTTTACGACCGAAATATTCATTTAATTCTTTTTTGTTTACTACGATTTTGCCTTGACCCGGAACCAGACGAACTCTGGCAACCGATGTCTTTCTACGGCCAGTGCCGTAGTACTGTGCTACTGCCATGAAATCTTCCTCCCGGTTTTAACGAATATCTAAATTTAAAACTTCAGGTTTCTGTGCCTGATGTGGATGTTCCGGACCTGCATACACGTTCAATTTCCGATACATCTGTTCACCCAATTTAGTATGGGGAATCATTCCCTTAATTGCCATTTCAACAACACGTTCCGGATGTGTTTCTAGCATATGACCTGCTTGTGTGTAGGTTGCACCACCGGGATAACCGGAATGGCGGAAATAAATCTTTTTTATTAATTTCTTGCCTGTTAACTTAACCTTTTCTGCATTGATAACGATGACATAATCACCCGTGTCCATATGCGGTGTAAATGTAGGTTTATGTTTTCCCCGAAGAACTTTTGCAACTTCGGCAGCAAGACGTCCTAAAGTCTGACCTTCAGCGTCAACAACAAACCATTTCCGTTCGATGTTGCTCGGGTTGGCCATAAATGTAGTTTTCATGCTGTATAATTCCTCCCTGATACGACTAACTAACCAAAGCTTTGCAGCTTTTCATCCGGGGCTAGTGGATTCCAAGTCAAAAGCTTACTCATATATTCTATAGATTAAACTCTTCTTTGTCAAGGATTTTTTACATAACTTCATTATTCATATATACCGTCTTTATTTTTTACAAAAAATAAATTGACAAATATTTTTCTCCATGTTAGACTTAGGCAAAACTTGAAAGTTGCAATGAAGAGAAGAGTACATAAAGAAGATTGTTGCAGAGAGCTCTCGTTTGGTGAAAGAGAGTACATGACACCTTATGGAAAATGGACTCCGAGCAGATATGTCGAATAATTAGACAATCCGGGCGTGCCCGTTACAGCACTAGAGTATTAAAGGCTTTTTATAAGTCTGCGTACTTGAAGAGGTTTAATTCGTGAGGATTAAACAAAATTGGGTGGTATCACGGTGCTTCCGTCCCTTGTTAGGGGGATGGAAGCTTTTTTTATTGCAAACTTCCGTACGTTACAACCTTCAAGTTAAAAATTATCTATTCAGGAGGTATATATTATGAGTAAAAATTATCATTTCGAAACATTACAGCAACATGCCGGTCAAATTGCCGATCCAGCAACAGGTTCCCGGGCTGTCCCTATTTATCAGACAACATCGTATGTATTTAAAGATACACAGGAGGGAGAAGATTTATTTGCGCTGCGCAAACCAGGGTATATCTACAGCCGTCTTACCAATCCCACACAATCTGTTTTAGAAGAACGGATCGCTGCATTGGAAAACGGTACGGCTGGCTTAGCAACTGCCAGCGGCATGGCCGCTATCGCATATTCTATATTAAATCTGGCAGGCGCCAATGATGAAATTATATCCGCTTCCACTTTGTATGGCGGCACATTTGAATTATTTAGTGAAACATTGCAGAATTTAGGAATTACCACTCGTTTCGTCAATGCAGATAACCCCGAAGAAATCACAGCGGCTATTAATACCAAAACAAAGGCTGTCTATCTTGAAAGTTTAGGTAATCCCGCAATTAATATTCCTGATTTTGAAGCTATTGCAAAAATCGCTCATGATAACGGACTTCCGGTAATTGTGGATAATACGTTTGCTACTCCTTTTTTATTCCGGCCGCTTGACCATGGAGCAGATATTGTTGTCCATTCAGCAACAAAATTCATCGGCGGCCATGGCACTAGCCTAGGTGGTCTTATCATAGAAAACGGAAAATTCAATTGGAAAGAATCCGGCCGTTTTCCGAAAATCACTTCTCCCGATCCCGCTTATAACGGTGTTAACTTTGCTAAAGATATTCCCACAGCCAGTTTTGTTACTCGCATTCGCGCTAAAACATTACGCGATCTGGGCGCTTGTATCAGTCCTTTTAATGCCTGGCTGCTGCTGCAAGGCATTGAATCTTTATCCCTGCGTGTAGAACGTCATGTAAAGAACGCCGAAAAAATCGCTGAATTTTTAGAAAACCATGAAGATGTTGCTAAAGTAAATTATCCCACCTTACCGTCTTCTCCTTACTATAAACTAGCGCAGAAATATTTCCCCAACGGAGCGGGCTCCATCTTTTCCTTCGAACTTAATGGCGGATATAAAGCAGCTCGTGCGTTTATTGACGGTGCAGAAATTTTTTCTGACCTGGCAAATGTAGGGGATTCAAAATCACTGCTAGTTCATCCTGCATCCACCACCCACCAGCAACTGAATGAAGATGCATTGCATGCCTGCGGCATCACTCCCGGTACTATTCGTATTTCTATCGGGCTGGAAAATGTAGACGATCTTATCGAAGATATCCAACAGGCTCTGGCAAAAACCAAATAATATATTATTTCAATAAGGAGTGCTGGACATATGCCAATTCAAATTTCCGATCACGTATCGGCAAAAGAAATCTTACAAAAAGAAGGTATCTTTACTATTGAACAAGGAAGAGCCCTCCATCAAGATATTCGTCCGTTAAAAATTCTTATCCTTAATTTAATGCCTCTCAAAAAACCAACGGAATTGCAGTTATTACGGCTTTTAGGAGATTCACCTTTACAAATAGAAGTGGATTTCTGCCACACAGCTACTCATCAGAGCACACATACAGATCCCACGTATCTCGAAGAATGTTATTACACATTTTCTGATATTCAAAACAGATATTATGATGGCCTGCTGATTACCGGTGCTCCTGTAGAGTTATCTGACTTTGAAGATGTAGATTACTGGCAGGAAATCATTACCTATCTTGAATGGTCTAAAACCCATGTATTTTCTGTCATTCATTTTTGCTGGGGAGCTCAAGCAGCTCTCTATCACTATTATGGCATTCATAAACATACACTTTCAAAAAAATTATTCGGTATTTATGAGTATCAGCTGACGGTCAAACATCATCCGCTGCTGCGAGGCTTTGATGATCGTTATTTTATCCCTCAATCGAGGCACACGGCAATCGACGAAATGTATGCACGCACTATACCGGAATTGCAAATTTTATCCTGCTCTAAAGAAACGGGCATCAATATTTTAAGTACAAAAAACATTCGCAGAATATTTATCCTCGGACATTTCGAATATGATCGATGCACTTTGGAAACAGAATATATTCGTGACAAGAACAAAGGACTTCCTATTGATATTCCAACCAACTATTATCCTAATAATGACGACACGCAGACGCCCTCCTTTATTTGGTGCAGCTATGCTCATCTATTCTATCACAATTGGCTTAATACCGTATATCAAGAAACACCGTATAATCTTTTGGAATTAGAAAATGGATTTGAAGACTGTGCCCATTGACCCTGAAGTATAAATCACATGCTAGTATCTGTCAAAACTTCGTATTTTTTATTCATTTAAACTTTTTATCCTATGCTGTAAAGTAAAACCTATTTCTGTTCAAACGTTACTCACAAATAAAAAATTACAGCCGCCGACTGCACTGCATACGCAGATCAACCGACGGCTGTAATATATATAATTCCATCCTATGTTCATCTATATCTTATTTTGTACCGAATATCCGATCACCGGCATCACCTAAGCCTGGTACAATATATCCATTTTCGTTCAATTTATCATCCAAAGCAGCTACAAAAATACGAACATCAGGATGCTGCTTATTGATTTCCTGTACGCCCTGCGGCGCCGCAACCAAACACATCAGCTTAATATTTTTGATGCCACGGTTCTTGAGCATGGTAATAGCCGCTGCGGCACTGCCTCCCGTCGCCAGCATGGGATCTACAATAATAAAATCTCGATCCTGTACATCCGGCAATTTGCAATAATATTCTACAGGCTTCAATGTCTTAGGATCCCTGTATAAGCCAATATGCCCTACTTTAGCAGTCGGAATCAAATTGAGCAGTCCCTGAACCATACCAAGTCCCGCACGAAGGACCGGAACAATTCCTAGTTGTTTGCCGCTCAACTGTTTCCCTGTCATTTTTGTAATCGGTGTTTCAATTTCCACATCTTCCAGTGGAAGGTCCCGGGTTATTTCATATCCCATAAGCATCGTAATTTCTACTAATAAATCTCGAAAATCCTTCGATCCCGTTTCTTTCATTCTCATTAACGTAACCTTATGTTGAATCAGTGGGTGATCCATCACTTGTACATGCATGTTGCACAAGCCTCCTTCTTGTTTATATAACATAATTATTTATCCATTTCATTAATCATGCCGACACGAACTGCGTGACGACCACCATCAAACGGAGTATCCAGCCAAATTTTTACAATTTCTCTAGCCAAGCCCGGTCCAATGACACGTTCACCCATAGTCAGAATATTGGCATCATTGTGGCGGCGAGAATATTCTGCAGAAAAACAATCATGACATAAAGCAGCTCGTATACCGTGTACTTTATTAGCGGCAATACCAACGCCTATTCCGGTACCGCAAATCAAAATTCCACGATTAAAAGTACCATCCGCAACTGCTTCAGCAACTTTTTTTGCAATAACCGGATAATCACAACGTTCTGGAGTCATTGTCCCGTAATCGGTAAACTCAATACCCTGTTCCTGCAAATAGCCTTTAATGTTTTCTTTTAAGGCAAATCCGCCATGGTCACTACCAATAACTAATTTCATGTATTTCCCTCCTGTAATCTTAATTATTTTTATTATAACGCTTAACCCGTATCATGAATAGACATGATTAACAATTGTTTGTTTTTACAGTAATATCGAATAGATAATCATCAAAAAAATCCCTTGAAAAGTACCTTATACTACAATACTTTCAACAAGGGATTTACTCTTATACTTCTATTACATCACCGCCGGCAGCTTTTTTCATGCGATTCATGATAGCCATTCCAAGTCCCGCTGCATCAACACCTTCAGCCAAAATATAATCCACCTTCACGTTGTCAAAAAACAACAGTCCTGTATACAACTGGCTGGCTAATGCTGGTTTATCACCATGATCTCCCCAAATATACATCAGTTCTTTTGGAAAAGCATCCGCAACTTGCCGGCTTACAAGAAAACCTACTGTTTTCCCTTCCCGGCCTGCCTTTATATAAAGTTCTCTCAATTTAAACGTCACATTTTTCACAGTTCCAACAGCTACCGTCATAGGAGCTGCCGGTGCATAATGCCTATATTTCATACCCGGTGCCTTAGGTATACCTTTACCGGTTACCAAATTAGTATCTATAAGGACATGGGGGATTATTTTTTTCAGCATTTCTAAAGTAATCGCACCCGGACGAAGAATCGTCACTGTGTCATCGGCATTACATTCGACTATAGTCGACTCCACGCCAATATGGCAAGGCCCTCCGTCAATAATCATATCGACCCGGCCATTCATGTCATGAGCCACTTCCTCGGCTGTCGTCGGACTGGGTCGTCCGGATAAATTAGCGCTGGGACCCGCTACGGGAACACCTGCTGCCTGCAAAAAAGCACGCGCAATTTTATGATCCGGGCACCGAAGTGCCACTGTATCTAATCCGCCTGTCGCGGCATCCGGAATATGCGGCTGACGCGGAAAAATAATAGTAAGCGGTCCCGGCCAAAATGTATCAAGAAGTTTTTGCGCAGCTGGCGTAATAAACGCCGCAACCTTCTTCACAGCCTCTTTGTCTGGAACAGTCAAAATCAGAGGATTGTCGCTTGGGCGTCCTTTAGCAGCATAAATACCTCTGCAAGCCTCTGCATCAAGACCGTTTGCGCCAATACCATATACAGTCTCCGTCGGAAATACCACAAGTCCGCCATTTCTAATAATATGGCCAGCTTCTTCAAACACATTCTTCGCTGCATCTACATTGGTAATATGCACCATTTTTGTCTGCTTCATTTCAATCTACTCTTTTCGCTTAAAAATTATAACCCGTTCAATATCCCCATAATCTTTTACTACTTTATCTATCATATAATGCCCTGCTGCTTCAAATATATCAGATACAGCCTTGCACTGCCCCGCTCCTATTTCCACTGCACAATATCCATCTTGCATCATGTATTGCCAAGAATCAGCCGCTAACCGCCTATAATAAGACAATCCATCAATCCCGCCAAATAAAGCCTGCTCTGGATCTCTTCGAACCTCCGGCTGCAAAGATTGCATATCCGCTTGTGTCAGATAGGGAGGATTCGATACAATCCAAGTATATGATCTGTGGAAAACATTGGCAAAAAGATCACTTTCAAGCCATTCTACTCGTTCCGATAATTTAAAAGCTTCACTGTTTTTCTTGGCAATAATAAGTGCTGCCGGCGAAACATCTACGCCGGTTCCGCTTGCCTTGGTCCAATAACTAAGTAAGCTCAAAATAATGGCACCACTGCCGGTACCTATATCTAATATTTTTATATTCGCCGCAGTATTTTTTTCATAAGACAACACTGTTTCCACCAGAATTTCTGTTTCCGGACGTGGAATCAAGACATCTGTATTAACAATAAAATTCATTCCCATAAAATTTTTAGTGCCGAGTAAATGAGCCACAGAAACACGCTCTGCTCGTTTTTTTACAAAATTACGATACGAATTCAACTCTCCTGCCGTCATTGGTTCGTCATAGTGGGCATATAGATAAATACGCTCTTTTTTTAACACATGAGCCAAAAGAATTTCCGAATCAAGGCGAGGTGAATCAATCCCCTTTTTTTTAAAAAACCGTTGCGTCCATTGAAGAAGTTCTCCAATGGTCCAAATCTTATTCATTTCCTTCTTCTTTCATTAATTCCGCTCTCCTAGCCTCAGCCAATGCTTGTATGAAGTCATCCAAATCACCGTTGAGAACATTTTCCAATTTATAGAGAGTAAGATTTATGCGATGATCGGTAACACGCCCCTGCGGATAATTATAGGTTCGAATACGTTCACTGCGGTCTCCTGTTCCCACCTGACTGCGCCTGGCTTCCGTTTCTTCCGCCTTAGCCTCCTGCTGTGCCTTATCAAAAAGTCTTGCTTTCAGCACTCTTGTAGCTTTTGCTCTGTTTTCCATTTGTGATCGTTCATCTTGACATTCAACAACAATACCCGTAGGTATATGCGTCATACGTACCGCTGAACTTGTTTTATTAACATGCTGTCCGCCAGCTCCGCTCGAACGAAAATAATCAACACGAACATCATCCATATTTAAGTCTACTTCTACGTCTTCCACTTCAGGAAGAACAGCAACTGTCGCTGTCGATGTATGAATACGCCCTCCAGCTTCAGTTACAGGTACCCGTTGCACTCGATGAACACCTGATTCATATTTTAGCTTACCATATACACCAGTGCCTTCTACTGAAAAAATAACTTCTTTAAATCCGCCTAATTCCGGTGCATTGGAACTAATTAAACTTGCTTTCCATCCAGCCTGTTTCTCTATATATTTCGAATACATACGAAACAAATCTCCAGCAAAAAGCGCTGCTTCATCACCACCGGCGCCACCACGAATTTCCATGATAACATTTTTGTCATCCTGAGGATCTTTCGGCAGCATAAGAATATGCATTTGTTCTTCTAAATCAGATTGTTTCTTTTCAAGATCCGATATTTCTTCTTTAGCCATTACAACCAGATCGGCATCGCTGTCCTTATCATTCAAAATTTCCGTATCGCCTTTCAGCAGTTCCGTTATTTCTTTATATTTACGGAAAACTTCCACTATAGGTACTAAAGAAGCATGTTCCTTAGTAAGTTTCTGCCATTCCTCCTGGCGGGCAATAACATCTGGATCACTGATACGCTGCTCGAGATCCATGAATTTGTTTTCTACAGACTGTACTTTATCAAAAAACACGACCCATTCCTCTCCTTCTTTATCGTCCCACTGCCGGAATTTTTTGTTGTATCACCGTATCTTCCCTCTTTTCGACTTCCTGCTCTTTTATTTCTGCCGGACGCGCAGCCTCCAATGCTCGTATCGCCACCTCAATCTGATCAGGATAAGGTTTTCGCGTTGTCAGCAGCTGCATCCATAAACCAGGTTTAAAAAGCAGCTGTACTATGGGATTCGTCGTTCGTGCTGCTAACCGGATCATTTCATAGCTTACTCCTGCAACAACCGGCATAAGGACTATGCGAGATATAATTCTTTCCATTAAATTCGGCCATCCTAAAAAAGCAAACACAAAAATAGATACCACCATAACAATCAAAAGAAAATTAGTACCGCAGCGAGGATGAAGCCGGCTATGCTTTTGCACATTTTCTACCGTTAGTTCTTCACCTGCTTCATATGTCCAAATCGTTTGATGCTCGGCTCCATGATATTCAAATACTCGTTGTATATCCTTTGTAAGCGAAATCGCCCATATATATAATAGAAATATAAGGAGACGCAATATCCCTTCTACTACGTTAAGCCGAAACGAACTATCCGCAACACCGGGAATAAATTTAGCCCCATACGTGGGAATGATTAAAAAAAATACAATGGCTAATACCGTTGAAAAAGCCATGGTGAGGCCAACCTGTACATTACTCATCTGTTCTTCTTCTTCTCCCGATGCCTGGGCCGAGTAAGACAAACTCTTCATTCCGTAAACCAGTGATTCATATAAAGCAATCGTTCCACGAATAAAAGGTTTTTTTAAAATAGAAAATCTATCCATAATAGAACGAATACGATCTTTTTTGACAACAATCTCTCCGGACGGTGTCCGTACTGCCGTCGCTATATATTCAGGTCCTCGCATCATAACACCCTCAATGACAGCTTGACCACCGACATATGCTGTTGGTTTGCTCATAAAAGCTCCTTTCTTTATAAACAAATAGAGCAGAGCATTTCTGCTCTGCCATTCCACTTGTACCACTGCCTATTAAGCCTTCTTACCATATCTTCTGTTGAACTGTTCAATACGGCCACGAGCCTGAGCGGCACGTTGCTGGCCAGTAAAGAAAGGATGACATTTAGAGCAAATTTCAACACGCAGTTCAGATTTAGTCGAACCAGTTTCAAATGTATTGCCGCAAGCACAAGTCACTACAGCTTTACCGTACTTCGGATGGATTCCTTCTTTCACCATTCACACCTCTTCTCATCAAACATACAAAACCTATGCTAAGATAGTATATCATATTACCCTTAATTTGGCAAGAAAAATTGAATTTACAGCATGTCTTATTCCTCAGCAGACTGTCTTTAATGTATACATAAAAAAGACCGGCGTACATACTAACCGGTCTTTATATGTAGATAATCTATTATGCATATTGGTGTTGTCTGTGTTCTTCTGCATCCTGCATATTTTTTTTATCTTTTTTATACTGCATAGCAGAAACAGCATCAATAGCAAATTGCCCCATAATAAAAACAAGGATGGCACCCCAGCATATAGGATCGGAAATAAATGATAACATAATTGTCCCCCCTTTGATTTGTAATTGATTAGTTTCGCTAAATCAATATGCATTGGCTGTATACCATAACATATTTCGCTTATATGATAGTACCAAACACCAGGAAAGACAACAACCTAAATTATTATGTTGTTCTTTACATTAACAGATATGATATGTATGAAATGATAAAGATACATGCATAGTCTGGTCATAGACTTTACATGTATCTTTGCTGTCTCATCGGGAGTATGTTACATTCAATAATTACGTTAAGGAATAAGTACACATTTGCAGCATTCGCCCGTCTTCATGAGCCGCAAACCTTCTTCAAATTCCGTCATAGGAAGTGTATGTGTAATGATGTGAGATAAGTCAAGACCACTTGCCAATAATCCTTTAGCTGTTTCCCAGTCCTGGTACATTCGACGCCCAGCTATCCCTTTCAGCGTCAACCCACGATATACAAATTCGCTAAGTTCAAAAGACAACTGCTTATCAGATAGACCAAGAACTGCTATTTTTCCTTCCGGTTTAATATAAGTCAGACTAGATTGAATAGCTCCAACATTTCCGGAAAAATCAAGGACAACATCAATAAGATTTCCGTCATTTGCCATCGGAACTGCTTTAGATACCTCTTCTTCTATAGGATTAATAAGCACATCGGCACCCATTTCCAATGCTTTCTTCCCTCGGTCTGACACCGGTTCTATGGCAATAACCTTGGCAGCTCCGCACTTTTTTGCAACGCCGGCACCCATCGCTCCAATAGGACCGCAGCCAATAACCGCCACTGACTTTCCTGCAACGGGAAATTGCGTAGCAGCATGAACAGATGCTACAAAGGGTTCCATAAGACTTAACACTTCCCAATTGGCAAACTTTTTAAATACAACGGCATTTTCTGCCGGTATGCATGCATATTCTGCCAAGGCTCCATCACAGCTCAAACCAATAGTGCGCGTATGAGGACAAACATGTTCATATCCGTTATGACAAACATCACAAGTATGACAAACAATATGTGTCTCTGCAGAAACTGCATCACCTATTTGAATTTGTGTAACTAATTCTCCTTTTTCCACAACTTCACCTGAAAATTCATGTCCGATAATCATCGGCGGAAGCATGCGACTGCTGGCAAATTCGTTCCAATTCATAATATGGACATCCGTACCGCAAACAGATACGGCATGAACTTTAATTAATATATCATTAGGACCCACTTTAGGTATCGGACGTTCCACAAGTTCAACATTTCCTACACCTGCCGCTGTTTTAACAACACATTTCATTGTGCCTTCCATGGTTATCACTCCCTGCTATCATTATAAAATACTGAAAAACTATAATAACTACACAAAATACACATTAATGATGCACACACTCCTCAACCATAAGCCCGGCATGATAAGAACTGCGAACAAGAGGTCCGCTCACAACATGCTCAAAACCAATTCCTTTAGCAATCCGCTTATACATCTCAAATTTTCCGGGGGTCACATATTCTGTTACAGGAACATGCTTTGATGACGGTCTTAAATACTGTCCAATTGTCAATATGTTTACTCCCGCTTCATACAAATCATTACATACTTCTTCTATTTCCTCTTGTCTTTCACCTAACCCTACCATTATTCCGCTTTTTACCAACGGCTGTTCACCATAATGTGCCGCATAACGCAGGACATCGATAGATTGCTGATAATCAGCAATCGGCCTGATAGCAGAATACAGTCGAGGAACTGTTTCAATATTATGATTAAATACCGTTGGCTTTGCTTTCAAAACAATATTAAGAGCACTGACATTTCCCCGAAAATCAGGAGTAAGTACTTCAATAGAGGTATCCGGACTGCAATCCCGCACAGCAACAATGCATGCTGCAAATTGTTCAGCCCCTCCCCAAGGCAAATCATCACGTGTAACAGAAGTAATGACAACATGTTTCAAGCCTAAATAAGCGGCTGCCTGCGCTAAATTTTTCGGCTCATTCGGATCCACTAAATCCGGTTTTCCTTTGGGAACTGCACAAAAACGACAAGCTCGTGTACAAACACCTCCCAAAATAAGAAAAGTCGCCGTCTTATGACCGAAACATTCGCCAATATTCGGACAATCCGCACTTTCACAAACCGTATGCAAATTCAGATTTTTTACAAGTTTTCTTACATTTTTGTATGTATCATCATTACAAACATGCTGTACCAACCATTTCGGTTTCTCTAAAATTTCTTGTTCCATATAAATCCCTCCAATACGTGAAGTTACTATATGCATCATGCGGAAATACAGAAATAAATCCATCCTGCATAAGAGGTACAACAGCTTCCGCAGACATATGACAGTGTAATTCCCTAAGATTGGTTACCCCAAAATCAGTAATGCCGCAGGGAATGATATGAGAAAAAAGTTTCAAATCATTACAAACATTCAATGCTATGCCATGATAGGTAATCCAATGCTTTACACCGATACCAACAGCAGCTATTTTTCTATTGCCAATCCAAACTCCACTGTATAAAGCCTTGCGGCCAGCTGTAATACCTAGGCACTTCAAGGTCCGAATAATACTTTCTTCTATCTGTTGAACATACCAATGAACATCCGTGTTCCACTTTTTTAGATTGATAATGGGATAACAGATGAGCTGTCCGGGATTATGGCAAGTAATATCACCTCCGCGGTTCGTATGAAACAAATCCACATGGTGTATTTTCAGCCAATCGGCTGTTGCTAAAAGGTGTGTATCCCCGCCGTGCATGCCAATAGTGATGACCGGATGGTGTTGCATTATAAGGAATACGGCATCCCACCTCCCTTGTAAAACAAGATTTTTAGCCTGCTGCTGATATCTCAATCCAATACTATATGGCTGGCAACCTAAATAAATAGAACAAATTTTTCTTGTCATTAATACGGCCTTCTTCCTGTCGCAGATTAAAAATCGGGACATACTATTCATTTCCTATGCATAAATAATATAATAAATATAACTTATTCTATTTCACCAATGCATAATTTTATACACGCATTGATCCAAATATGATATAATAAATATAAATTTAATGTTAGTAATAAAGAAATAAAGGAGGTTATATTATGGTATCTGAACAAGATTGGAACACTTTTATGGAGACCGGTGAAGCTTCAACCACTATTCCCCCTATAATTGTTCAGTCTTGGAACTATTGTCGTTCCATTAAGCTTAACCCTTTAAAAGGATATAGCCAAGAAGTCGTCACGGGAAAAGCGTTCGAAGAAATTATAAGTCATAATAGTGAACTGCTCAAAATAGCCATACCGTTCGTACAACGTCTATTCATGGAAATGAAGGATTTTAAAAATAGCTCTTTTATTGGAGTCTTATCAGATAAAGATGGATATATATTAAAAACTATACTTCCTGCCCATGGCACCGACTTATCGCACAGTCTTTATTACTCTGAAGGTCTGAGGCAAACAGAAGAATTGATTGGTACTTCGGCAATCAGCTTGGTACAAAAAACATTAAAACCCTTACAAGTAGCCGGCTTTGAACATTATTGCAAGATTCATCATAATACATCCTGTTCCGCTGCTCCTATTATTGACGCAAGCGGTGAACTTGTCGGCGTCTTCAGTTTAGCCGGTCCAAAAGATAAAGTGAATTCTCATACATTAGGCATGGTTATTGCCACCGCTTCTGCTATTTCTAATCTAATGAAAGCTGATCAGGCTAATTCTACACTTTCTGAAAAAACAAATATGTATATGACAATTTTAGATTCTATGAATGACGGGCTGATCATGCTGAATGCTAAGGGAATCGTACAATATATTAATCCGTTTGGAGCCAAAACTTTACATATTGACCGAAGAAAAGCCATTAATAAACCGATTGATTCGCTTGTCGATTTTGACCCTATCATCATGCATGCCTTACGTTCCGGTGTAGGATATACAGATCGCGAATTTTTTATCGAAACAAAACGGGGTACTCTCGACTTTGTTAAAACAGCAATCATTTTAAAGGATGACGACGGTATGACAACCGGAGCCATCGATATATTCCGGGAAATTAAACGTGTTAAGGATTTAATCAACAAAATTACGGGAGCTACTGCTAAATTCACCTTTGACGATATACTAGGAAATGATTCTGCCTTGCTGGAAGCCATTCGTATGGCTAAAATCGCAGCCAATGGAAATGCCAATGTCTTGATCCAGGGAGAAAGCGGCACGGGAAAGGAGCTGATTGCACAATCCATTCATCAAGCCAGCGCCCGACATGATGGCCCATTCATCGCTATCAACTGCGGTGCTATACCGCGAAACCTGGTAGAGAGCGAGCTTTTTGGGTATGAAGGCGGCGCATTTACAGGTGCCAAAAGCAATGGACAAGCAGGAAAATTCGAACTAGCTCACGGAGGTACTATATTTCTTGACGAAATCGGTGATATGCCTTTAGAAATACAAGTTCAATTGCTCCGTGTACTGCAGGAACAACGTATTATGCGAATTGGAGGCACCCGTTATATTGACATCGACGTCCGTGTTCTGGCAGCTACCAATAAAGACTTAGCAGAAGGGGTCGCCAATGGAAATTTCCGTGCTGATTTATACTATCGACTCAACGTACTGCCGATTACACTGCCACCTTTACGTGAACGTCATTCTGATATTGTCTTATTAATAAATATGCTGCTGGAAAATAAATGTCAGCGTTTAGATATCAAGACAAAACATTTTGATCAAGAATCTTTTGACATCATGCAAAAATACACTTGGCCAGGTAATATCCGCGAATTAGAAAATGTCGTAGAACGAATGATTTACACTTGTCCTCACGAAGTCATTACCAAAGATTTTCTCCCTGCCAATATGAAAAAACAAGACTCGCCACCCCCCAGCTGGTTAGGAGAGAATATGACGTTAAAAGAATTTGAGCATCGTTACATCATGCAAGTATATGAACAATGTGATAAAAATATTTCTCAAACAGCGAAATCTCTTAATATCGGCAGAAACACACTATATTCAAAATTGAAAGAAGTAGATGAAAACATCTTAGTGGAAAATAATTAAAGAATTAAAAAGAGCGCCTTACAGCTGCAATAATGAAGTTGTAAGGCGCTCTTTCTGCCGCGGTTTATTTCTTTTTAGGCGGCCAGTGAATCGAATTTCCAAAAACGGCCTCTGCGGCTTCCCCTAATGCTTCCCCCA
>JALCNL010000008.1 GCA_022649055.1 Megasphaera sp. | reverse complement strand
AAACGGTAAGACTTGTATTATGTCCATAAATAGTAGATAATCCGTTGCCATGATCAATGAGTACGGCATTTCCATATCCGCCCATCCAATTGGCTTCTACGACGACGCCGGCAGCGGCGGCATGCACCGGAGTTCCGTAATCGACGCCGATATCAATCCCGCTGTGGAAAATTCTGCGACCTAAGACGGGGTGTATGCGGTAGCCGAATGGAGAAGTAATAGGACCGTTTACCGGCCAAATAAATATTCCGGAACCACTGGGAGTGGGAGCACTAGTATCAAAATCCGTGTTTGCTGCCGCAGCTGCATTGGCTCTGGCTTTAAGCATATCACTGATATGTTGTGAGGAAGCTTCCAATTCATTATAGGCTTGTTCAGCCGTTGCTTTGTCATTTTGGGTTTTATCTAAAATGGCTTGTTGTTCTGCTTTATGCTTTTCAATTTCTTCTTTCTTTTTTGCAGCGTCAGATTGTAATTTTACCTGTTCTTGTCGTTCCGTTTCTAATTCTGTTTTTTGCTGGTTGATTGTATCCCTATCGGCAGCAATGGAATGGATAAGTTCCATGTCGGAATTTACGATTCGTTCCAATAGCTCTACGCGGTTGGCAAAATCATTAAAATCCTTAGCGCCGATGACAACATCTAAGTAATCCAGTTGACCATGCATGTAAATATCACGAATACGGGTACCTAAAATTTTCTGCCGTTTTTTTAGATTTTCCTGCGTTTTGTCTAAATTAACTTGTGTTTCCGATATTTGATTTTCTGTTTGGAGTAATTGGTCCGAAATATTTTTGTATTGATTTTTAGCCGTATCCAGACTAGTTTGAATGATGCGAAGTCTTTCAAAAATATTACTGATGACTGCGTCTGCATTGTCTTTTTTTTGCAGCTGCTGATTCATCTGCGTCTGTACATCGGACAATTGGTTCTGCAGATTGTCCGAGTCATCCGCCAGACTGCCAAAGGCAGGAACCAGTAAAGAAAACATGAGAAAGCCGGTTAGTCCGCGATTAATGAATATTTTGTAGGTATTCACATATATCACACCCTTATTAATAACATTTACGCCATTTACAATTGTTTTGTAAATGGCGTTTTTGACAAGGAATATTCTTCATTTTTAAAAGGCCGTATCATCCATTAGACTTGTTTCACCGAATCGTGTAACTAAATCTTTTCGCTTCATTTTCCATTTTGGAGATGCTAAACTATAGGATTCATCATAGTTAGGGGATTGGATATTCAATATGCCGCAGACAAGTTCGTATATTAGATCATTCGTAAAAAAGGCATTTTGACTGTGTTTTAATGTACGAACTACATCCGGGTTGCGTTGTTCATATTGATCGGACACGTAACAAAACATGGGAATGCGCAGAACCGTAAAGCCTGTCGGATCTGGTTGACGACGTACCATGGGGTCTGAACCGTGGTCGGAAAAATATACCATAGCATCTAAGTGTAAATTGTCATGAGCATATTGATAAATTTGAGATAATATCCAATCTGTATATAGCACTGTATTGTCAAAATCAGCCTGTTCATTTAAAGTTCCATCATCAAATTTATGGAAGGATTGTGGATACCGATTGCGGTATTCTATATGACTTCCCATTAAATGTAGTACAATGAAGTTATTTTCGTTCGGATTCACTTGTTTTAAAAAGTCCAGCAATGATTCATCATAGCGTGATTCTTTATTATCTTGATCTGTCCATCTTGCTACGTCGGCAGTGTTTGCAACCAGCGTAATCGGTGTATCGGCAATTCCTATAGAACCCTGGTTGCTGAACCAATAGGTTTTATAACCTAGTTTTTTTGCTATATCAATAATAGAAGTAGATTGATTAAATTGTTTAGTATTATAAAAATTCGATTCCGTCAATGCATGTTCTAATACCGGGACAGTATACCAAGCACAGCTATAAACATTGGTAAAAAGAGTAAAATTGGGATTTGATTTTTCTCCTGTGAGCCAAGGGGTGTTTTGTACATGTTTTGGATCATAGGCATTCATCAATGTACGTGTTTCTGATTCGCCGATTACGACAATTACTGTATTAGGACTATGTGCAGGATTTTTTTGAACAACTTGCAAAGCGTTATATTTTTTGGCATGATTTGTAGCATATAATGAAGACTGCTGCAGATAATCGTGCGTATCTAAAAACAATCGAATCGGAAAACTTTCTGGTACGATGCTTTCCGCCATGACATAGGCGGAAGGAATGATAATCAGCAAAGCGAATATGGGAACACTTAATTTCCCCCAGTTATTTTTTGGGATGGGAAGTGTTTTTGTTTCAACGACAAAAAATGTGGTTAAACAGATAAACAGTATAACGATAATCCCCACGACGTGAAAAATTCCTAATGAATGGAGGTATTCCCCTGTTTCTGAAATATTTGTCTGATATATGATTAACGCACCAGAGGTCGTGATGCATGAATGATACAATGCATAATAGATCCACTGTACTATGGGGATAATCAACTCCATTATTTGCAGTATAGATGTAACAAGAGCCGCGGTCTTGTCATTGATGAAGCGGCGAAATAGCATGTATATACACAATGTTAGGCCAAATAAATAGAGCCCGATATAAATGTCATACATATTGTTTAGATAAATGATGCCGCTGGCGGCAAACGTTGCATATGATACATAAGGGCCGGTAATGATCCATGATAACGCTATAAATATTCCGGGAAGTAAGGATACGACACGAAGAGCACGTCGGTATAATATAACGGGAAGTACGGCAGCAGCAGCGGCCGCCGCTAATCCTACCGCATCATAACGCAGATTGTCATCACCTAGTCCAATAGAAGTTGCATAATACCAGGCGAAGCACAAACTGAAGACAATGACAAATAAAAGCGCACTGGTTACTGTCCTGCGAAATAATATAGTATGTTTCATATGGCCCTCCAACGATTCATTAATATTTTTTATATTCTATGGTTGTGGTATAAAAGATGCTAGTTTTTCCAGATGAAGCGTCGTATAAAAGAACGCATGCCATTTCCATAGATAGCCGCATAATGTTGATAACAGCAAGCGGATGCGGAAGTGTGTAAAACTGTTATTTCCCTCAAATATGGCGACCCTGTTCAAGGCATATGGATCGTCTCCTGCGTGAAGACGTCCGGCATTGACGGTGAAAGCACCGGCATAACCAGCCGCTTTTGTTTCTCTTTCTACCATTGTATTATACTTGCCTTCGGGGTAAGCAATAAAATGGATCGAGTGTCCCAATTGTGTTTCTAACTGTTGCTTTGAAGTAGTAAGTTCCTGTCGAACGGTATTTTCGTCCAATTCTGATAACGGTCTGTGTGTAATTGTATGCGAGCCAAAAGCTATGTTGTCTTTATCCATTTTTTTTATTTGGGGCCAAGATAAATAGCCGGGTTTTCCGACAAGACTGGTTATGATGAAAATCGTTCCGGTCATATTATATTTTTTTAAAATGGGATATGCATCGGTATAATTATCTACATATCCATCATCAAAGGTAATCATGACGGGTTTGTCGGGTAAAGCGGTTCCTTTTGTTAAATAGTCATTTAATTGAGCAGTGGTGATGGTATGATATCCTTGATTTTTTAGATATTGCATTTGTTGAGAAAAATCATGTGGAGTCATAGTTAAGCAGGTATGAAATGTATTATCTACTTCATGATAATTTAAAATAGGTATTCCTGTTACTTCATAATGCTCTGATCCAAAATACCAATATGCCAGCATGATACCTACGAATGTAAACAGTGTGATTACCGCGAGTATCACTTTTGTTCCATAAGATGACAATGTATGCGTTTTCAGTTGTAGTCACTCCTTTATGCAGCATTAGTGTTTATAAAAGTGATGCAGCGGCGTTTCTTAACGAATTTAATTGTGAATATAAGTTCTTCCCCGGACATAAAGTGGAATTTAAATCGCGATGACCGAAAACAGTATGGTTGTTCGGATGCAATGAATATTTTTGGCAAAGGTATGCCGTCATAAGTCCGATCGATTTTAACTGAGCGTCTGTAGGATATGCCGTTTCAAAATCGCCGGTTAAACAAATTCCTACGGAAGTTTGATTATACCCATAACAATGAGCTCCAATAGCACCCATTGGTCGACCTTGTTCAATTGTACCATTTTTTCGGATAATAAAATGATATCCGATACCAGCCCATCCGTTTGCTAAATGCCATTGATGAATCTCAGATGCCGATACATCACGATTGGTACCGCCAACATGGTGAATCACGATAATATTTGTAATTTTACGTTGAACCAACGGTTGACAAAAGGTGAGATTTGTTTCTTTTATGATCGGGGATAGCATAGGGTGTGATGTTGAATATGCTTGTACAATTTTAGGGATGAATGTGGGTAAAATGCTTGCAGCTCCAATCGTTATAAAGGAACGGCGCAAAAATTCTCGGCGCCCGATTTTATTCATAATATTCCTCTTTCCTTGATAAAAATATAACAAACATTCTCAACTATCGTCGAGTATATCACTATATTTTAGAAAAGTCCAGACACCTATTTTAGAAAAAATGAGATAAATTATTGGAGAAAATTTATAAAAATATTAGATATATACTGATTACTTTCAATAAATGTTCATATGTTCACTTTATCTAATAGTGAGTTTACAATTTTTAAAATATATAAACGCTTCTCATTTGCATTAAGTTTTTATTCGTTATCTATGCAAGGTGTTTTAAGAAAATTGCAAATAAAAAAGTTTGTATTGTCATATTTTGTATCATAGGATAGATTATTTTATTTTCTGCATTACAAATAAAAGTGTAATATATTATTTTGTGTTTATAATTTATTTATTTATTTGCATTAAAAATTATAAATTTCATTGTATATTTAACTATTTAATTAAAACATATAATATATTGATTGACATTATGTAGAAAAAAATAGTTGAAAGACAAGAGGAGAGAATAAAAAAGAAAATCACATTGATTATAGTGATGACATGGTGTTATGTAAGAATATTTATTTTTCTTCATATCATTTTTTTTCACGTGTTGCTGCAGGAAATACTGCAAACATATTATAAAAATATAAATGTATTGGATTTTGTTGTACAGCCGGTTCACGCATGGGTACCCGATAATCCGCAGAGTAAACTAATTCTGAATTTCGAAGCATATATATACTTCCTGCGAACAAATGGTTTTTCTGCTCCTATAAATTATTTATCGCGCGGCTATATTGGCGGTTCATAATCTGGTAAGGAATAAGAATTTGGTCAAATTTGTCGTATTTATATGATGATATAATTATTATTAAGATTTTTGATCATCAAATGTAGTATACAAGGTAAGATATATATTTGCAGATAATATAAAGTATATTCTATACGATACTATCTTGAGTTGTTTAAATAAAGAAACGCATGTGTTAATATTGTTAATTTAAATAAAATAATGTAAAAAACATATTTATTTTATTTATTTCATGACAAATAAGAAAAAAATTTGACAAATATACAACCATAGCTTATTATATGTGATATAAGTTAATATAGGTAAAGATGCCTCTGCATATACGACGTGCAGAGGCTTTTTATATTAATTTAGTATTATATTTAATTTAATGAATAGAGGGGGAGAATAAAACAAATATCTAGCGGATATATATAAATAGTTGATTTTTGAAAGGTTTGTATGAAGCGTTTTGATATTTGTACTTTGGGGGGGCGGCATTATGGGAGTATTAAACTGGATACGTAGAAGAAAAGCATTTATATTAGGGGTTTCTCTGCTGGCGGGAGCAGTAATAATTAGTGGGTGTGGTAGTAAAGACGACAGCGGCAAAAGTAAAAGTGATACGTTATATATTGGTATGACTAATGCGCCGGATTCGCTTAATCCACTATTTAATCCGGGGATTGCAGGACAATTTTCTATTCGCTTTATGTATGACTCGCTCTTGGGAATGCCGGAACCCAACAAATTTACTCCGGAACTGGCAGAAAGTATTGAAACACAAGATAATCAGAATTATACGATAAAACTTAATCCAAAGGCAAAGTGGACGGATGGACAGCCGATTACAGCGGAAGATGTCATGTATACCTTCAATTTGATTGCTAATCCTAAAGTGGAAACGACCAAAGGGATGTATATCAATATGTTAGAAGGAGTAAATGATCAGGGAAAACTAACAAGTGGAGATAAAATTCCGGATTTAGTGGTAAAAGATGAACATACTATAACATTTAAGACTAAAACACCGGTAGACCCTGAGTACGTTAAAGGCTTTTTAGGGTTCAAGGTCTTCATTATACCAAAACATGTATTTGAAAAATTAGACCCCGCCTCTATTGCTAATTCTGAAGCGGCTACTAAACCTACCGTTACCAGCGGACCGTTTAAATTTGTGACGTACGTTACAAATGATCATGTAGAATACACAGCGAATAAAGAATATTATAAAGGAGCGCCTAAGCTGAATAAAATATTTATCCGCATTATGAATGGTACCAACTTGGTAACTGAACTTAAGTCTGGAAATATTCAGATGACAGCAGGTGATGGGATTGGTGTAATTCCGGTTAAGGATTTAGATATGTTGAAAAAAGACAGTAAACTCGACATATCAACAGCTCCTGCATTAGGGGGACAGTATTTGGAAGTTAACAATAGCAATCCGGCTTTTAATGTAAAATTCCGGCGTGCTGTTACAATGGCAATTAATCGGCAGCAGATTGTAGATCAACTTTTCAAAGGTGCTGCAAGATTGGCTCCTACTGTGTATACATTGCCGTGTCCGGCATATGACAAAAATGTGGAAATGTTACCCTATGATGTAGCTAAAGCAAAACAGGAATTAGCTGAATCAGGATTTGATACATCTCAGGAATTGACTTTGCAGGTACCTATTGGAAATGTACTTCGTGAACAATCGGCTGATTTAATTCAACAAGATCTGAAGGCTATTGGATTGAATGTTAAACAGCAAAAATTGGATTTTCCAACAACACTGGGAAATGCAAAAAAAGGTGATTATCAATTATTGCTTTTAGGATATGGTATGACGGTAGATCCGGATTATGGTTCTTACTTTATTCCCGGAGGAAGTAATAATTATCCGCACACAGATGATCCGAAACTTACAGATATGTTTTTAAAAGCAGCGGCCATGACTTCTGCTGATCAACGCAAAGCTGCATATTCAGAAATTCAGAAATATATGAGAGATAATCAATTTATCGTATCTTTATATGTGCCGGATGATATTATTACAAAAACAAAAAATTTAAAAGGCGGTATTAAAGAGTTTTGGGAAGGTTCTTTGGATGATCTGAATGAATGGCATTTTGAATAATGGTGGTATATGATAAACGCCATGAATGCGGTGGGAAAGTATTTATATACTGATTTATTCATGATATAAAAATAAAGCGGTGTTTGCTAATTGTCGCTTCATGGAAACAGCATATATACTATTCAAGTGCAAGGTTTTTAAGCGTAATGGCTGTAAAACCTTGCATTTGATATATTTAAATGCAGGGGAATGTATGGAATATATTGTTATTCTACAGAGGGGGGATGCAGTAATGGAGATAACAGAATTGGTTAAAGTGTTGGAAGGATATGTGCGCGATTTAAGACGGGAATTTCATCAATATCCGGAACTTAGTTATGAAGAAATAGAAACGACAAAACGTATTGCAGCTGAATTGGAGACAATGGGGATTCCTTATGAGATACACCCAGAAAAAAACACCGGATTGATTGCTATAATTCATGGAGCTCATGAGGGCAACGCAGTGGCTTTGCGGGCTGATATCGATGCATTAAACGTAACGGAAATTAATGATGTGGATTTCAAATCAAGGCATGAAGGAAAGATGCATGCCTGCGGACATGACAGCCATATCGCGATGTTGTTGGGGGCCGCGCGTATGTTGCTAGCTATGAAAGAGGATATTTACGGAACCGTATATCTGATTTTCCAACCGGCAGAAGAATTAGGCAGTGGAGCTTCCTATATGATGCGTTTTGGTAACTGGTATGATGAAATAGGAGCTATTTTTGGTGCTCACGCATGGATTGATACGCCGGCGGGGAAAATTTCTGTAAAAGAAGGAGCAAATTTAGCAGCAGGAGATCAATTTACAATCAGGGTTCATGGAAAATCAGGACATGCCTCCCAACCACAGCAGACGGTAGATGCCGTTGTAGTATCGGCGGCTATTGTAATGAATCTGCAGTCCATCGTATCCCGGCATTATAGTGCGACAGAGCCTGTTGTACTGACCATTGGAATGCTGCATAGCGGTGATCGTTTCAATATTATTGCGGGAGAAGCGGTAATGGAGGGGACAACTCGCTTTTTTGATCCCGCGATAGGAGCAGATTTAAAAAGTACAATGGAGCGGATTATTATGGATACGGCACATGCCTATGGAGCGACGGCAGAGTTAGAATATAAAGAGATGGTTTTGCCGACTATTAATGATAAAGAATGCACGGCAATCATGTCGCAGGCAGTTGTTGATGTATTAGGGAAAGATGCGTTATTTGATATATCTGAAACAATGGGAGGAGAGGATTTTGCTTATTATTTAAAACATAAACCTGGATGTTTTGCATTTGTGGGTATTTATAATCCGGCAGTAGGTGCAGTTCATTCACATCATAGCAATAATTTTACAATGGATGATTCTGTTTTATCTGGCGGTTCCGGCGTATATGCACAAAGTGCGATTAATTGGCTGAAGTTACATCGCAAAAAAAATACATGATCTATAGTATGAATCCATACGGGCTGATAACAGATTAGTTATCAGCCCGTATGGATTCATACTATAGATGTATATGTTTTTATAGTTTAGGTAATTCAGTAACTCCGGCCACAGGACAATCATATATGCCATTGTTTTTCTGCATAAATTCCTCTTTGGCTTGTTTGATTTTATCGGGATCTTCTATCATTTTGACACAAGAAAGAGCAATTACTTTGGCGGCTGTTACCATTCCTTTTAATCCAATCGAAGAATTTGCTTGTCCGGCTTTCAGCCAGGAGTGGCCAGGTGTTTCAAGGGCTTCGGTAGCAATGTTGAGGTGCACCGTAGGAGCAATATAGCCAACATCACCGGCATCGGTGGAGCCAAATTCCATTATTATATGATTTTTGTCATATTTTTCAATTTGCGTATCCAGCGGATTTTGTAATTTTTCTGCTAATTTATCTCGGCCATAGCGTTGGATGATAGTTTCTCGTTCTTTCTCTTTTGATTGGTCATTAAACGCATCTGTGAAGTCTTTAGCCAGTGCAAAATCTTGTTCATCCCAAAGCGGTCCTCCTATTTCATGAAGCGCTTTGTCTGCCGTTTCGGCAAGAACGTTATTTGGTATATATTCTGAATATCCGGATTCTGTGTGATAGGTTACGGTTGTACCGCTCATAAGAGCTGCCCCTTCAGCAATTTGGTCGACTCGCTTTATGATGTCCTTTACTTGTCGTAAATAGGGGGCACGAATCACATATCGTACGGCGGCATGATCCTGAACTACATTAGGAGCTCGGCCGCCAACATCTAAATACGCATAGTGTATTCGTGCTTCCATAATGATATGTTCACGGAGATAATTTGCACCTACTCCCATTAATTCACAAGAATCGAGGGCGCTTCGGCCTAAATGGGGGGCACCGCCGGCATGAGCAGTTATGCCTTTGAATTCATAAATACGGCTTATATTCGCGTTCATATGTACGGCACCAATACGGTTGAAAGAAGAGGGATGCCAAGTATAAAAAAAGTCTACTCCGTCAAACACACCGTCTCGAGCCATAAATGCTTTGCCACTTAAATTTTCTTCTGCAGGAGTACCAAAATATATAATGGTCCCCGCTTGCTTTGTACTTTCCAAGTATTCTTTTAAGGCAACGGCACCTGCCATAGCTCCGGTACCTAATAGATTATGGCCGCAGCCATGTCCGGCACCGCCTTCGTGTAAAGGTGTCTTAACTGGACATCCGGCTTTTTGGCTTAAACCGGGCAATGCATCATATTCTCCTAATATACCGATTACAGGATTACCGCTGCCCCATACGCCTTTAAAAGCCGTAGGAATACCTGCCAGCTTCTTGGTGATGGCAAAACCTTCTTCTTCCAACGCCTTACATAAGATTTCGGAAGATTGATATTCTTCATATCCTAATTCTGCCAATTCCCATATAGTTTGGCTAAGAGAAATAAACTTATCTTTTTTTTGTTCTACAAGCTGTTCGATTTTCTGCTTTGGATCCATGGGTAATTCCTCCGTTTCACTGTAGCGTAATTGATTGAGATAATGATATTATTGGTTTTTTATGTTGTATTTTTTCAGAAATGTTTTGAAAAAATTAATTCCTGATGGCAGTGCATCACAAGGAATTTTTTCATTTATTTCATGGGCTTGCCCCCATCTGTTATCGCGGAGAAATCCACCAAAGCGAAATAGATTGTCACATACATCGGCATAAAATCGCGCATCTGTACCACCGGTCATTAAAGATGGAACAATGATGGTCTGTTTGCCATACATATCTTTTAATACAGAAGATAACAGTCCATATGTACCATTTTCGTCTACGTCTGGTGCGGGGACGGGATCTGTGTCATACATACTGTGTACCGTAAGATTTGCGGGGATATGACTGCGTATATATGATAATACGGATTCAACTGTATCACCCTGCAATAATCTGCAATTTATAACTGCTTCAGCCTGAGAGGGGAGAACATTGGCCTGTTGGCTTCCGGAAGCCATTGTTGCAACCATTGTTGTGTGTAATATAGCATCTAGTTTTTTATCCGATTCAGCGAGTTTTTTAAGTTCCTTCCAATGTTCTTCAGGAGAAGCGAAGATACTTTTTTCTGGTTCTGATACATAGAGGGACATTGCAGAAAGTTGTTTGCGTGTTAATGGCGTCAAGCGATATGGAAACGGATTGTCTTCAATACCTATAATTCCGCGGGCTATTTTCCCTAAAGAGGATCCTTGACCGGGTGTAGAAGAGTGACCTCCGCTGCATTCATAATATAATTTGTAATTATTAAATCCTTTTTCCGCTAAGCTGATATTTGCAATATAACCATCATATCCTTTTTCTTTTCCTGCTGTTATCATACCGCCTTCATCGAGCAGACATTCAAAATGTACTCCTCGACGGGCTAATTCTGCTGCTGTTAATACTGCTCCTTTATGGGCGTTGTCCGCTCCCACCTCTTCATTATGGCCGTAACTTAAATATATATCATACGCAGGAGAAAATCCTTCAGCCAGCAAGGCTTCTACAGCTTCTAATTCTGCAAACATAATATGCTTGCAGTCTGTTGTTCCGCGTCCCCATATACAGGCATCTGCAATTTCGGCGGAAAATGGCGGGTAGTGCCATAATGAAGGATCTCCGGCAGAGGTAACATCTTGGTGTCCCATAAGTAAGACGGGAGGTAGCGTAGGATGTGATGATTTCCAATGGAATAATAAGCTTGCATTTCCTATTTTTTCTTTTTTTGTATAAGAGTGTACTAAGGGATAGTTTTTTTCTAAATATTCATGAAATTGAGAAAAAGGAGTAAAATCAGTAGCCTCATCATTGGTAGTGGATATAGTAGGAAATTTTATAAATTCTTGAAAACGGCTTACATAATCGGCATGTATTTCCTTCATTGGGACATCTCCTCATCATAAATTCCATATCGTAATATAGTGAGTCACGTTGATAAGAAAAGACAGATATGCAAATTTATAAAAATAAAGCAACGATACCTTATTTAGCACCGTTGCTTTTGTTCATTATTACACTAAATTTTTTGTTCGTCAAGCCTATATTATATATAATAATTTTAATAATTTAAGTATTTTGACCATGGTATAAAAAGAATCCGCCTGTACTTTATAGCCATCTCTTCTAACCGGCATGTATTAAAAGAGACATTGTGTGATATAATAAGACCAATTACATAAAAATCATCAGATATGTTTATTATGCAACGTATACTATATATTGCTAAAAATAAACAAAGGTTGGCTGGAATAATACAGTGTAAAAACTATAATCTGGTAAATTGAAAAGAGGAGGCAGGGGGAAAAATGAATATCCAATTGGGTATCGTTATTTTGTATGTGTGTATTCTCGTCGCTATCAGTATATATGTACGGCGGCGAACAATGAACAGTATGGGATTCTTGTTTGCGGGAAGAGGCTTGACGACACCGATGGTTGCTGCTAATATTACTGCAACTGCGGTGGGGGCAGCCTCAACAATTGGCGTTGCGGAAAATGCCTTTACCTATGGTATATCAGCAGGCTTGTATAATGTAGCTTGGGCGGCGGGAGCAGTAGCAATGGCATTTGTAGCGGCAGGCAAATATCGAAAGATGGAATGTACGACAATTCCGGAATTTTTTGAACGATTTTACGACAAAAAAGGTCGGGCAATTGCTGTTTTAGGTATGATTACAGTACAGCTCGTTATTACGTCTTTGCAGTATATTGCTGGCGGAGCTATTTTATCGAGCTTGCTGCCGCAGTTTTTTACTTTTGAACAAGGCATGATTGTCAGTGCTGTTGTTTTCATTGGGACGACGCTTATCGGCGGATTGTGGTTTTCCGGTATTTCTAATATTCTGAGTGTGACTTTAATTTATTTTGGTGTTTTGATTAGCACGTATTCTATTATTCAGCAGCAAGGCAGCTGGAACCAGTTTGTACTATCGCTTCCTGTGGGAGTGGCATGGTTCGATCCTATTGCACCTCTGGGACTGGCAACAGTGATTGGTTGGTTTGTTGTTATGATTACACAGACGTTGACGGCACAAGGTCCGGTACAGATTGCATGTGCTGCAGCGGATGCAAAAACGGCGAAACATGGTTTTATGTGGGGGGCATTGCTGATGCTTCCTATTGGATTTCTTTGTGCCATTATGGGAATGGCAGCCCATGTATCTCATCCAGATCTAAACGCAACACTGGCATTGCCTAATATGATTATGGGTCTTGACCCTATCGTATCTGGTATTACGCTAGCTGCGTTATGGGCTGCTGATATTGGTACTTGCAGCCATATCCTTTTGGCGGCGGGGACGTTGTTCAGTCAAGATATTTATAAACGATTTTTTGATCCAAAAATATCCGATCACAAATATACGATTATCAATCGTTGGGCAATCTTAATTTTAGGAATAGGTACATTGTGGATGGCGTTCAATGCCAGTGGAATTGTAAAAACGATGTTAATTGGGCTATCCTTGACTACTGCGTTTACGGTAGTATTTTTAGGTACGATTTTTATACCTCGGTTATGTCGAAAAAATACAGCTTTTTATACTACTTTAATGGGCATTATAACTTTGTTTGTTTGGGAATTTGTTCCCTCTACGCATGTTGTTGCACACCCTATTTATATGGAATGGATAGTTTGTGTTATAACTTTTTTAATGGTAAGTGTTTTGGATAAAGAAACAATTAAACACCCGGTGATAAAAGAAAATTATTAGTGTTATGATACAGCATTACTGTATTTTTTAATTTTTAATAAATAAATTATATAACTAAAACATCCCCTTGAAACATAGATAGTGTATCCTGTGTTTCAGGGGGATGTTTTAGTTATACAACCGCTACTTACCAGGCAGCGACAACTCCGTCTGCTCTCGGTTCTGTTCCTCCCATTAATACACCTTCTTCATTGCGCCAAATAATTTGACCACGTCCATATGCGTTCAGATCAGGATTGATAATGATATCGTGTCCCTTTTCTCTCAATACTGTAATGATGTTATCCGGGAAACCTGGCTCCATTTCTATTTGCTTTCCGCCTATCCATTGCCAGCGAGGGGCATCTAAAGCACTCTGGGGATTCATATGAAAATCAATTGTGTTCATAATAACTTGCATGTGTCCTTGCGGTTGCATAAAACCACCCATGACACCAAACGGACCTATAGCAGATCCGTTTTTCGTTAAAAATCCAGGAATAATAGTGTGATATGGTTTTTTTAATGGCATGATACAGTTATCATTATTTTCGTCCATGCTAAAATTATTGCCTCTGTCGTTTAGCGCGATACCATATCCAGGAATGACAATTCCTGATCCAAACCCTTTAAAATTACTTTGTATAAAGGAGACCATATTACCTTCTCCATCGGCGGTACATAAGTAAATAGTACCACCGCAGTCAGGATCGCTGGGAGTTGGCATAATTGCGGTTTCCCCGATTAAACTTCGCCTATGAGAAGCATAGTTTTCTGATAGCCAGTATGCCATGTCGGTTTTCATGAAACGCGCATCGGCAATATATTTTTTCCCATCAATAAAAGCTAATTTCATGGATTCTATTTGATGGTGGAGTGAGTCTGCCGTATTATGACGATTAAATGTATATCCAGAAACAATGTTTAATGCCATAAGTGCAACTAATCCGTGCCCATTGGGTGGAATTTCCCAGACATCATAACCACGGTAATTCGTATGAATAGGAGTTACCCATTCAGGTTTATATGCAAAAAGGTCTTCCTTTCGTATATAGCCTCCTGTTTTTTGGGAAAAAGCATCAATGGCATCGGCTATTTCACCATGATAAAAATCGGTACAGTTGCTCTCAGCAAGGAGTTGTAATGTTTTGGCATGGTCTTTTAATGTAATAATTTCTCCGATTTGAGGAGCATGATTCCCCTGTGGGAAAAAAGTTTGAAATAAGCCGGAAAATTCTTTTTTGCCGTAAAATGGTGCAAAAGTAGTGGCAGCTTTAGTCCACATTTGAGATAGAGTGGGGGTTGCAGCATATCCCTCGCGGGCATATTGGATAGTAGGTTCAAATAATTTTTTAAAGGAAAGACGACCAAAACGCCGATGTAATTCTGCCCATGCGGCCGGTGCTCCCGGAATTGTAACAGGAATCCAACCACGATCGGGGATTTTTGTCACACCGCGTTTGTTCAATACACTGCGAGATATTCCGGATGGAGCATACCCACTGCCATTTAATCCATACAGAGAATTGTTCATCCATACCAACGCAAACATGTCACTGCCTAAACCGTTGCTGGTAGGTTCTAAAACGGTCATGGCAATGCCAGTAGCTATAGCAGCATCTACGGCATTGCCGCCTTGACGGAGAATGTCTAATCCTATTTGAGCGGCAGTTGATTGCGAGGTACATACCATTCCTTTTTTCCCTAATATGATTTCTCTGCGTGATGGATATGCGTAATTTGTGATGTCGAGATCTAATTTCATATATTTTCCTCCTGGTGTGGCTTTATTTTTTGTTTATGTAGTGACAGGCTACCCAATGGTCATTACCTATATGTTGAAAAGAGGGGATTTGTTTTTTACAGATTTCTTGGCATAAAGGACATTGTGTATGAAAAACGCACCCTGTCGGGGGATGAGACGCATTGGGAATGCCCTGCAATGCCGGACTGACGGGTCGTCTTCTTCGCTTTTTTACACTGGGTACGGCAGCGAGAAGTCGGCGTGTATATGGGTGAAGCGGCATAGAGAAAAGATCATTGGTTTTGGCATATTCCATCATTTTTCCTAAATAGACAACACCTATCTGTGTGCTGATATGACGAATAACAGGAAGTGAATGAGAGATAAAAATATAAGTTAATCCGTATGTAACTTGTAAATCTTGCATTAAATTTAAAATTTGTGCTTGAATAGATACATCAAGGGCGGACACGGCTTCATCGGCTACAATAAGATCGGGATGTGTAACTAAGGCTCGGGCAATCGCGATACGCTGCCGTTGCCCGCCAGAAAATTCGTGTGGATATGAGTAATAATGACTTTCATCTAAACCGACAATCTTTAGCAAATTTACTATTTTTTCTTTTCGTATTGATGGTGTTCGTTCACCATGTATATATAATGGTTCTTCGAGAATACGACCTACCGTCATTTGCGGATTTAAGGAAGCATAAGGGTTTTGGAAAATAATTTGTATATACCGTCTATATGAACGCATTTTTGCCGGAGAAAGTTTTACTATGTCAATTCCTCTGAAGAGGATTTCTCCTGATGTTGGTTCTAATAAACGCAGTATGCAGCGGCCCATTGTTGATTTCCCGCAACCAGATTCTCCAACGATTCCCAATGTTTCTCCACGATTTAAAGAAAATGATAAATCATCAACAGCTTTGACTGTACCTACTGTTTTTTTTACTATGCTGCCTTTTTTTATAGGAAAATATTTTTTTAGATGCTTTACTTCTAATATGGGGACATTTTCAGTCATATAGATTCATCCTCTCTTATATATTTTAAACAGCGGACTTGTCGATTTTGGACAGATAGTACAGGAACCGTTTTTGTATGACAGATATCCATACAAACAGGACAACGATCGGCAAAGCGGCATCCGGAAGTAATGGTTCCCGGTAAAGGGACATTTCCCCGTATGCAGTGCAGTCTTTTTCCTGTATTGTTTTCCGGAATGGCAGCAATCAACCACTGCGTGTAAGGATGAAGTGGATGATCTAAAATACTATCAATATCAGCAGTTTCTACGATTTGACCAGCATACATGACACATACCCGCTGGCACATTTGGGCAACAACTCCTAAATCATGTGTGATTAAAATTACTCCCATTCTTTTTTTCTCTTGAATTATCTGCAGTAAATCTAAAATTTGTTCTTGAACAGTTACATCCAGTGCCGTTGTTGGTTCATCAGCAATCAATAATTGTGGATTGCATAATAAAGCCATAGCAATCATTATACGTTGCTGCATGCCGCCGGAAAGTTCGTGCGGGTAATTTTTGAGAATACTTTTTGCACGTGGAATATGCACAAGGTTTAACATTTTCAAAATTTGTTTATCTGCTTCAGCGTGAGAGCAGTTTATATGGAGTTGCAGCCCTTCACGAAGCTGTTTTCCTATCGAATACACCGGGTTCAATGAAGTCATAGGATCCTGAAAAATCATAGAGATAGTATTTCCTCTGATTTTCTGCATTTCCGGTTCCGATAATGTTGAGAGGGAAGTTCCGCCAAACAGAATCTCTCCCTTAGTGATTTGTGCAATATATCGTGGCAGAATACGCATAATAGCAAGAGCTGTAGTGCTTTTTCCACATCCTGATTCACCGACTAATCCCAATGTTTCCCCTTCTGATACCTGAAAATTAACACCATCCACAGCGGGAATAACTTGTCCGTCAGACATAAATTCTACATGTAAATCTTTTACTTGAATAATAGGGTTTGCCATGAGTCTCTCCTCCTTAGTGCCGAATTTTCGAATCAATTGCACGGCGTAGTCCATCACCGAATAAATTAAATCCAAGTACGACTGCGGATATAGAAATTCCTGGCCAAAAAGCCATCCAGGGTTGTACACTTAAAAAACCTTGTGCTGTGCGCAGCATAGAACCCCAACTAGGTTGTTCAGGACTGGCTCCGATGCCGATATATGATAAACCGGCTTCGGCAATAATGGCAGTGGCCATGGATAATGTTGTTTGTACCAATAAAATGGGAATTACATTAGGTAAAATGTGAACAAAAACAATACGCATGTTTGTACATCCAATTGATTTAGCTGCTTGAATATATTCTAAATTTCGAATACTAATGACCTGAGAACGAGTAATACGAATAAAATTAGGTAAAAATCCAATGCCGATGGCCAACATTGCATTGGCAAAGCCTCCACCCAACATTGCGGCTAATGCCAATGCCAAAATCAGAGAAGGAAAAGCTTGGAAGGCATCAACGATGCGCATAATGACCCATTGATCCATGATACCACCTTTAAATCCGGCATACAGTCCAATGGGAACTCCGATAAGCAACGCAAAAAATACGGGAAGGACAGCCGCTGCTAATGTAAAACGAGAACCGTATATTAGACGTGATAAAATATCCCGTCCTAATTCATCACTGCCCAGTAGATACTGTGATGTGCCCGGATCTATCAGTATTGCAGAATAATTTTGCTGGAATACAGGATTTGCCGGAGCAAGAAAATTAGCAAAAGCAGCGATAAATAGCAGAATAAAAATAATGCATGTACCGAGCATTGCTTGTTTATCGTGTAGGAAGCGATAAAAGATTACATGAACCATAGATTGTCTATGGGTCTGATTATTTGTCATTTTGGCCACCTTCTTTTTCGTTTTTAATACGTGGATCGATGTATGTATATAATGCATCTACTGCAATATTGATGAAAATGACAAGCAGGGCTGTAACTAAAACGGTGCCTTGGACAGTTGTATAATCACGGCGAAATACAGAATCAATCATTAATTTACCAAATCCTGGAATTGAAAAAATAGTTTCTGTAATAACTAGTCCGCCTATTAAGCCAGCAATGAGCAAACCACTGGTAGTAACTACAGGAATGAGTGCATTTCGCAGGGATTGTCCCATTAAAACGGACCTTTCCGAAAGACCTTTTGCTATAGCTGTACGAATATAATCGGCATTCAGTATATCAAGCATACTACTGCGTACGATCCTCATTAAAACTGCTGATTGACGAAAACCAGTAGCGACCATAGGCATAATCATGGAAGCTAAATTTCCAGCCGGATCCTGAGAAAAAGGAACATATCCGGAAGCTGGGAGAATTCCTATTTTTACGGAAAAAAATATAATCATCATCATTCCTAACCAAAAGTGGGGAATGGACATACCAATCATGGATATTGATGTGCAAATATGATCAATCCAAGTTCCTGGACGGGCTGCCGATATAATTCCTGTAGGTAAAGCAATAAGCAATGCCACGATAAAAGAGCCTGTGATTAATTCCAACGTAGCGGGTAATCGCTGGGAAATTAATTGTAGGACCGGGGTATTATCTACCATAGAATTTCCAAAATTACCGTGGATTATATCCCAAATCCAATCAAAATATTGCATTATAATAGGTTTATTCATTCCTAATTTTTCATTTAAAGCTGCTATTGCTTCCGGTGATGCTTCATTTCCTAATATCGTTGTTGCAGGATCACCAGGCAACATATGAAGCATAGAAAACACCATGATACTAACTAAAATGAATACAGGAATGAATGAGACTATTTTAAAAATAAGTTGCCGCATATATATCCCCCTCGTTTTTATCTGTAAAATTTATTTAATTTCCTTCTTTATATATGTTTACTGGTTTTATCATGCCGTCAGGACTTGGTATATACCCCTTAACATTACGCCGCATTCCATATAAATTGTGTGCATGATATAAAAAAATGTAAGGAACATCTCGATCAAGATATGTGTCCATTTGGTGATATAATTGTTTTCTCTGTGTTATATTCTGAGATGCTCTCGCTGCTTCCAAAGCTGCATCAACATGAGAATTACTGTAAGACGCATAATTATTAGACGCTCCTGAATATAACCACGAATAAATATTTTGATCGGGGTCGATACGGCCGCTCCATTGGATGACGATAGCTTCGTAATGTCCTCGTTTTCCTTTGGCTAATAAAGTGCCAAAGTCAACTTTTTGTATTTTCATGTCAATACCGCCGTCATGCATCATTTTTTGAAGCATTTGGGCCATTGTTTGGTTAATCGGATTCGTGTCAGTACAAAGTGTAAATGAGAAACCATGGTCTTTTCCTGCTGCTTTAAGTAATTCTTTTGCTTTTTCTATATTTGGTTTCTGCGGAGTATCTAACGTATCATAGGCAAAATTCATTTCGGGAAATGCTGTTCTGCCAGGTGTTCCGACACCAGATAGGGCTACATTGACAATTGCTTTTCGATCAATGAGAAGGTCTATGGCTTTGCGAGTACGTACATCGGAAAATGCTTCACTTTTGGTGTTTAGGAAAAAACCGTTAAAACCCAAAGCCGGCTCATCGGAGGCAGTAATTATAGGGTCATTTTTATAGTCATTGATTTGGTTAAAAGGTAAATAGTCAGAAAAATCGATTTGACCACTTTTTAAATTAACTAAAGCAACATTGGGATCATCAATAATTTTATAAATAATTTTTTTTGCCTTAGGCATGTGAACATGATTCCAATAGTGGGGATTTTGTGTTAATGTGACACTATCGCCTTTTAATCGGTTTTTAAACAAAAATGGACCAGTTCCTATGGGATGATTCATAAAATCCTTACCATATTTTTTTACGGCAGCCGGTGATCTCATCATGCCTGCTCTATCGGTTAAAACAGATAAAAATGGAGAGAACGGTTTTTTTAATATTATCTTTACTGTATTTGCATCAATAGTTTCTACATCAGATACAAATGATAATTCACTTTTTCTGCTGGAAGATTTTTTTAAAGATTCTTTGATGTTAAAAACGACGGCATCTGCATTAAATGGAGTATCATCGTGGAATACGATTCCTTTATGTAGATGAAATATGTACACTAAACCATCAGAACTTATATCCCAAGAATCAGCCAACATAGGCTTGATGTTCCCCTTTTCATCAAGTGTGACCAATGTATCGAAAATTCCTTGAAATATTTGCCTATCTACGGCAGCTGTAGAAAAACAAGGATCTAGATTAGGCGGATCCTGATGCAATGCAATTTTTAAAGTGCCATCCCATTGACCTTGCCCCATTTCTTTATTGCCGCAGCCTGTAAGCATTAGACAACATACCATCACTATAATGGTTACAATATAAAAATTTTTTCTCATATCTATCCCCTCGTATAATATATTTTGTAAGCAAGATTTCCGCTTTGCTTACAAGGTAAAACTTCTTATCTCTCTTCCTGTGAGGTTCTTGCTCCGTTCCACACTGCGGTATACTGCTTGAATCCGAAGGCCATTAAAAACTACAAGCAATCGTTTATTGACCTCGGCAAGAACGACTATGTCGATGCGTTTGTCATCGCCTGCATCCGGCCCAAAGCGCTCACACGCGAAAAGGCTTACAAAAGACCTCATCCTTCACCCTGCTCTCGACCTATGAAACTGGGATCAAGGCTGTGAATAAGGCCATCGAGAAGACGCTCAAGGGGATTGACCCCACTGCGTATCAAAGCCTTTTGTCTATCCTTGGAATCGGGCCCGTCATGGCTGCCGGTATCCTGTCAGAGATTGGTTATATCGATGCATTCAAGAACCAGGAGGCACTGGCAACATACGCGAGCCTTGTCTGGCGAGAGAATCAGTCAGGAAATTTCCAGGCTGACGATACACCACTCTCTTTCTGGGAATCTTTTTGAAACCTTTTCTTTTATAGAGTTGACATATTACCAGATTGCTTATAAAATACTTGAAAATTAATGGTAATTATACTAAAATGAATTTGTCTCTAATAGTCCTTTAATATGTCTTTAACTAATTTTAATAAGATGTAAATGCATGTTAATTATAATTTTAATATTTTTATTTATTATTTCGTATAATATTTAGGTATATTATGAAAATTTCAGTTATTGGTCCTCGTACTAGTATTACATATTTAAAAAAAAATATATCATTATACAAAATGCCGGTTACGGTTGCGTGGATATCCTATACGACATTCACGGAACTGGATAAAATATTGCCTTCTATTGAATCTCGTGCAGATGGTATTTTATTTACTGGTCAAGCCCCATATTACTATGCTTCGAATCGATATTTCCCTCATTGTTTATGGGATTATCTTCCACGAAATGTTATTTCGACAGCAGCTGCTATTATTCAGGCAAATATTAACTATGGATATATTATCCATACCATCAGCATAGATGGTTTTGAAACGGATACCTTTGATAAGATACGACGTAGTCTTGGAATCGCCTTTAACAAAATTATATTTTATAATGTAATTTATGATGTTTTGGATAAAGACTATATTCAAAAATTGATAATGTATCATGTTAACAATTACCAGAAGCATCAAGCAGATGTATGCATTACTGGATTGGAATCAGTGGCGGAAGCGCTGCGTAAAAAAAATATTCCGGTTATTCGAATGTTTCCTAATGTAGAAGATTTCTTTCATCATATAGAAATTCTGGAATTACGTTATCAAATTATAGATACAAAAAGTGGTAGATTTGCTGTTATAGCTATTCATATTGATTTTTCCGAAGATGTTTCATGGTATGAAAAAAGTGAAATTCCGTTATTGAAAACACAGGAACATATTAGAGAAATGGTATATCATTATGCCAAACGAATTAAAGCGGCTGTATTTCAAACGGAATACAATCAATATTATTTAGCAAGTACGCAGGCAATGATAGCAGCTGAAACGGGGAATTTTACACGGTTTGATGTTTTTAATCCGTCATTGGCAGATAATGGATATGTTACAGCTTTTGCAGTAGGAATTGGATTAGGAGATACACCGGTTGATGCGAAAAAGTGTGCAGTTACAGCACAGCGGAAAGCGGTGCAACATGCTGAAAAAGTAAGTTGTTATGTTCTGGATGGATATGATTCATTTATAGGGCCGCTATTGACCGTAGCTAAATCTGCTCATGTGTCTGTTTTTGCAGATAATGGCAGACTAAATGACCTATCTATCCGTGCGGGAATTAGCAAGCAAGTATTGACGCGTATCCAGCAGACGTTGCAGCAATATAAAATTAGTGTGTGCACACCGCGTGAATTGTCACAATATCTTAAAATGAATATTCGCACAGTAAACCGAATCCTTTCCCGTCTTGAACAATGCCAGGCAATTGTTGTTATCGGTAAAAAGGCGACGTCAACAGCAGGTCGCCCTAGTCGTATGATACGATTTCATTTGGACGGATAGTGGATAGAAGAAATCATATAATATAAAAGCTGTCCATATTCCGGCAGCATAAGAATTTTGGAATAAATAAATTATGTTGTTTTGTTAAAAGGGGGAACTTATATGCAGGAGTTAATGATTAAACCGACGATTATGTCCTATACTACATGTAGAGAATTTGCCGACGATTTTCATCTTGGCAAGGGTGATTTGATTATTACCAATCAATATATTTATGATCCGAATTTTAGGGATTTACATTTAGCGTGTGAGATACTATTTCAGGAAAAATATGGAACAGGAGAGCCATCAGATGAAATGGCGGAAGCTATTTACCAAGACATGCCAAAAAATGTAAAACGAATTATCGCTATCGGCGGGGGTACTGTCATTGATTTATCAAAAATTTTCGCACTTAAAAATGTTTCACCTGTTCTTGATTTGTATGACGGAAAAATTACACCAATAAAAGATAAGGAGCTGGTTATTGTACCAACGACCTGTGGTACAGGCAGTGAGGTAACGAATGTGGCGGTACTGGCATTGGTCAGCCGGCATACGAAAAAAGGATTAGCCGTTGAGCAATTATATGGTGATCAAGCTGTCCTTATACCAGAATTATTGAAGACACTTCCGTTTAACGTGTTTGCGACAAGTTCTATTGATGCGTTGGTGCATGCTGTTGAATCGGCATTGTCACCCAAGGCGAACGAAACGACTCGCATGTTTAGTTACAAGGCAATTGAAAAGATTTTAAACGGGTTTATTCGGATTAGAGAACAGGGCAGAGAGGCACGTATCCCCTTGATGAAAAACTTTTTATTTGCGAGTAATTATGCTGGCGTTGCATTTGGAAATGCAGGATGTGCTGCTGTTCACGCGATGAGTTATCCGTTGGGAGCAAAATATCATGTAGCGCACGGTGAATCGAACTATGCCATGTTTACAGGTGTTATGAATCGGTATATGTCTATCAAATCAGATGGGGAAATTGCTGTAATGAATCAGTTCTTTTCAAAAATACTGGGATGTAAGGGGGAGAATGTATATGGTGAATTGGAAAGACTTTTAAATGTTATTTTACCGAAAAAAGCGCTCCATGAATATGGAGTAACAGAAACAGATTTAAAGGAATTTGCCGATTCGGTGATGGCGAATCAGGGCAGATTAATGGCTAATAATTTTGTTGTTTTGAGTGAAGATGATGTGATTGAAATTTATAAAAACTTATTTTAATTTCTAGGAAGATATGTGTTGGTAATTGTCGGATAATTGACGGTATCAAGCAGAATCGGGGGACGCCTTTTGTGTCATAACTTCAAAAGGCGTCCCCCGATGTTTTTTTGCAAAGAGGGTATATTCTGTTTTTTAATACGTCATGGAATTCTTACTATTTAATTAATCATTTTTTGTGATTTCTTCTATAATTTGAATAACCGTTTTTGCTGCTTTGGAAAGATATTTTTCCTTTTTAAAAGCAATGACAACCTGCCAATCTGATAAAAAATTTCTTAAACTGAAATAGCAGGGAGGTATAGGCGCTGTACAATGTGCCGCTAATTTCTCAGGAACGATTGTAGCACCGACACCTGCGGCAGCTAGTGTTTGCGCAGTAGCCATATCACCGGATTCTAATACAATGGGGGGAGAAAAAACATTTTTTGTAGTAAATTCAAAAAAAGAATTTCTAAGCCGCTGGCCTTCCTTCATAACGATAAACGGTTCGTGGAAAAGTTTATGCGGATCAATTGTCGGATACTTAGAATTTGCAGACAAAGTGTAATCTTTATGTATGCATAAAGGATGGTTTGAAGATAAGACCAGAAGCAATTCTTCGCGAAACAATTCGATATATTGCAGTCCAGGATTGAAGAAGGGATGCAGTACAATAGAAAAGTCTGTTTTCCCTTGTAATATAAAGTCTTCCAACTCCTTAGTTTTTCCTTCTTCCAACGTGATATGAATATGAGGATAAAGATTTTTTACAATAGGAATAACCTTCGATAATAACGTGGAACTTCGATAATTTGAGCTGCCTATACGTACTTGTCCTTGAATAAACTTTCCTAGATCCTGAATTTGCTTTTCTCGTGAATGATGCAATTCCTGTATCTTGCGTCCAATTTCCAGATAAATTTTGCCGGCTTCTGTTAGTTGAATAGGTACATGTGACCGATCAAAGATTTCGGTACCGATATTTCTTTCTATACGCTTTACAAATTGGCTTAAAGAAGGTTGTGCAATATATAATTGTTCAGCTGCTATAGAAAAACTGCCGGTTTCAACAAGTTTATTTAAGTATTCAAACTCTTTTGAAGATTCACTCATAAGGCTCATTCCTTTGCGTTATTAAGTTGTAAAAATTGAAGAGGTATACAAAAATACATATGATATAGTATAAAAGCTATCGATTATATAATTCTTAAAGTCTTTGACTTATATATAGGGGGATTATACTATATATACATGGATTGTGCAATGTGATATCCATTGTATCCCGAAAAAAAGAGGTGTTCGCATATCCATGGACATATGTCATTCTTTTATTTTTTACTTTAAAATTTGTAAATTTCCAAACGGCAGCTGTTGCTATTGCTGTACCACTTGATAGTGGTGGGCAGGTATGATTACTGTTATTGACTGTTGTGTGAGGGATGTTATTGCTTATTTTAGGGTATTTTAAGTTTATAATGGAGGAGATATTTATGAATTTCGATGAACAAGCAATGGAGGTTAGAAAAGGGAAAAAAGGTATTTTGGAAATGCTTCCTTGTGCTGTGTTAGAAACAAGTGACGATTTAAGCACATTGTATACCCCCGGTGTTGCACAGCCTTGTCGTGAGATTACGAAAAATAAAGATTTATCTTTTGATTTGACCTGTCGCGGTAATATGATTGCCGTTATATCTGACGGAACACGTGTTTTGGGATTGGGGGATATTGGACCGGAAGCGGCTATGCCGGTTATGGAAGGAAAATCTGTATTGTTTAAGGTGTTTGGCGGGGTTAATGCAATACCGATTTGTTTGGATACAAAAGATCCGCATACATTTATTGAAGCAGTAAAGTTGCTGCAGCCTTCGTTTGCAGGGATTAATTTAGAAGATATTTCATCGCCTAAATGTTATGAAATTGAAACAACGTTAAAAAATGAAATGGATATACCGGTGTTTCATGATGATCAGCATGGAACTGCTATTTCGGCCTTAGCAGGAGTTATCGGAGCTTTTCGTTGTGTCGGGAAAAACTTAAAAACAGCTAAGATTGTTATTAATGGGGCGGGAGCTGCGGGGGCTTCTATTGCACGTCTTCTTATTCTGGCCGGTGCGCAGCACGTTATCGTAGTTGATAAAGCTGGCATCTTGTACAAAGGCATGAATGGGTTGAATAGTGTACAAAAACAACTGACAGAGGTCACCAATACAGATAATATACAGGGAACACTGGTGGATGCCGCAGTTGGGGCGGATTTGTTATTGGGTGTATCAGGGCCACATCTTTTTACTAAGAAACTTATTTGTTCTATGAACTCGGATGCCGTCGTATTTGCTATGGCAAATCCTATACCGGAAATAGATTATCAGTCCGCTAAACAGGCTGGTGCGAGAATTGTTGGTACGGGACGCTCTGACGCTCCTAACCAAATTAATAATGTGATGGTTTTTCCGGGCATTTTCCGAGGAGCCTTAGCTGTAAGAGCACGGCATATCAATGAAGAAATGAAGCTTGCTGCTGCGTATGCGATTGCCTCTCTTGTTTCCGATGCTGAGTTGAATGAAGCATACGTTATTCCTGATGCCTTTGACGAACGGGTAGCGCCGGCCGTTGCAGCAGCCGTTGCAGAAGCAGCTATGAAAAGCGGAGATGCACGTATTACTGTTGATCCGGAAACGATACGCCGGGAAGCAAGAATACAGATACAGAAACTTCATCATAAAATTAAAAAAATTTATGAAAAGAAATAATTTTTTTTGGCGAAAAGTCCGGACGGTATACTGTTCGGACTTATTTCTATTTAGCATACAACGCATATTCGCTTTTTTGCATTTGCTTTTAACAAGCTTAGTGTAAATAGTTCTCAGTTACCGCCATTATACGCGAAACAAGATTATTGCAGTTGTTTATCTGCGCTTTCACGGAGGCACTGGTTTGTGCGTTAAAAACTATGGTGATATTGTCAATATTGGTTGACACTTATTACGCAAGGACAACAATGTCTATACAGCGACACCCAGAGATTCATAGTATCGCTGGCGCTTCACCCAGGGCGGGAGACCCTCGTTAGCGGAACAGATTCTCCGGTTATTCCAATAGCTGATGAAGTATCTCCAGACGAGGGTTTTGAGTTCTTCGATGGAAAGACGGTTTGTATGATATCGTTGATAAAGGAGTTCGCTTTTCATCCTCGCCCACATACTTTCACACCGGGCATTATCGTGGCAACGCCCTCCGGCGCTGTTCATACTCTGACAGATGCCGTATTGGGAAATGGCTTTGCGATACGTTGCACTTGTATACTCTGTTCCCCGATCAGAATGGAGAATCGCTCCCCGCATAGCCGGATATTCCATCATGGCATTGGTTAGCGTTCGTTCGCACAGAGATGCTTTCCTGTCGGTACCCATTGCCAATCCGAGTACCCCAGAATCGAAGCAGTCAAAGATTGCTGAAATATATAATTTGCCGTCCTTTGCTTTGATCTCCGTTATATCCGTAACGCACTTTTTTAACGGCTCCTCCGATGTGAAATCCCGGTTCAACAAATCATCGGATTTTCTTGCCTCACGATCTGCTTGGGTAATTCCGTTCGGGTTGTGTTTGGGAGGATGGTTGATCCCGATTTTCTCCATGACACGGTAAACCGTACGTTCCCCAGGGACAGAAATGCCCTCCGGTTGTTTCAAAAGTAGTGCCTGATACATGCGGATACGCCCATAGGTATCATTGCATTCATCTTCATCCAGAATGTCCCGCATGGCATCCGCTAACCCCTGATATTTCCATGGGCGGTTTTTGTGGGCCAAGTATTTATAGAACCCCTGACGGCTTACGTCCAACATCCGGCAATAAAAAGAAAGTTTCCCGCTGCTGTTGCCGTCCTCTGTCTTTATGTCTATGAACCTTATTCTCTGGTTCTTGCAGACTTCCGACGGCTGGCGACGAAAAAAGCGCTGGCTTCTTCCAAAAACTCATTTTCTTCTTTCAAGCGCCGAATTTCCTTATCCTGCTCTTTCACCTGGTTACGCAGATTTGTCAGTTCCTCGGCAAGGCTTAGGGCTGTTTGCGGAGTGTGTGCCCCCTGACCGATATCCAGCCGTCCTTCCCGAACAGCTCTCTGCCAGCCATACAGAGTATTTACCGGGATCCCTAATTCAGCAGTCGCCTTGACGGATCCGACTTCTTTAGCTAGTTTTATGGCCTGAATCTTATATTCAACGTCATACTTTTGTTGTTTAGCCATTCTATCTTCCCTCTTTCTCCTTCTCTTTTTCTTTGATTATACATCATTCCTTGAGATTGAAGTGTCAACTAAAATTGTACTACATCAATGGATACAGAATTGGTGGAAAACAGTACAAGCAATAAGGGTATCAGATAGAACGACAGGACCGCCGTACAATGCAAGGACTATTCGGCACCATTACCTATCTGCGCCTTCTTTGTAAAAAAATGAAGGCAATGAGGCCCGTTATTATCTAGGTGAATACAGTTACCGAAAACTTCTTGATACATACCTTTAACAAAGAAATAATTGACAAAAGCAAGTAGTTGCAATACTATATATACAAGGTGATTATTATGCATGAAAAATTAAGAAAAGAAATTAGAGATATAAGACAATTCAATAGATACTATACCAATATATTAGGGTTATTGGATCGACATATACTTGATAGCTCATTTTCCTTGTCAGAGGTACGGATATTATATGAAATTGCTAATATGGAGTTCTGTACGGCCAAATTGTTGTCTGTAAAATTATTTCTTGATCAGGGATATTTAAGTCGGATTTTAAAGTCTTTCCAACAGCAGGGACTTATAAAAAAGCAGAAATCTCCAGAAGATGGACGAGTATACTATTTAAAGCTGTCTGCGGCTGGACGGGAACGAATGTATGCACTAAGTGTCAGATCGGATGCACAGATTGCAGAAATTTTAAATACGTTATCGGAAACGCAAAGGGCAGAATTAGCTCATTGCATGAAATGCATTGAACAAATATTGGAGGAATCACATCATGTATAATTCATATAGTATCCGCCCCTATAAAAAAGGAGAAGAGAAATATGTTGCGGATAAACATAGAAACGTTTATTTGGAAGAATATAATTGGGGGCCGGTATTTGGCAATTATGCTGCAAGCGTAGCTTGCAATTTTGCATTGACGCAGAGAAAATCCAGAGAAGAATTATGGGTTGCTGAAATCCAAGGAACATTGGCAGGCTGCATTATGCTGAGTGAAGCAGAAAACCCGGAGATAGGTCAGCTTCGCTTGTTTCTTGTTGACAAAAAATATCGTAAAAACGGTGTTGGTACTGCTTTAACAAGTGCATTGATGAATAAGGCACGGGTCTGTAACTATAAAAAGCTTGTCCTTTGGACTGCAGATGTTTTGATAGAAGCAAGACAACATTATAGTACGATGGGGTTTACTTGTGTAGAAAGTATTTCCAACGATGTATGGAACCTTTCGGGAAAAACAATATACGAGGAGAAATGGGAAATGAATATATGAATTACAGTGTAAGTATACCTATAGACTTATTTTTGCAAAATAAGGAGATTTTTTAGGATAAGTAGTAAAAGGAGGAACGATATGTTTGAATTAGTTAAATTGAAGGGCAATACGTATTATATTGAAAGTCCCGCTAAGATAGGTGTATATCTAAGCGGGACTGAGGTGTATCTTATTGACAGCGGGAATGATAAAGATGCAGGAAGAAAGCTCCGTAAGCTTTTGGAGGAAAAATGCTGGCATTTACGGGGAATTGTTAATACGCATTCCAATGCTGATCATATTGGGGGAAATGCATATTTGGCCAAGCAAACACAGTGTGGAATTTATGCCAATGGTATCGAACAGGCATTTACCCGCTGGCCGATTTTAGAGACATCTTTTTTATATGGAGGATATCCGCCGAAGGACTTGCGTCATAAATTTTTGCTGGCAGCTGAAAGCCCGGCTCAAGATTTTTCTGCTGATGGATTTCCGCAGGCATTAATGCCTATTGATTTACCGGGACACTTTTTTCATATGGTTGGATTTCGGACTTCGGATGACGTTGTTTTTTTAGCCGATTGTCTGAGTAGCAGGGAAATATTAGATAAATATCATATCAGCTTTATTTATAATGTAGCAGAATATTTACAGACACTAGATAAAGTAGAAGCGATGAAGGCTGATATTTTTGTTCCATCTCATGCCGCCGTAACTTCGGATATCATTCCTTTAGTGCAGTATAACAGGGAAAAGGTCATGGAAATTGGCGAACGGATATATGATATGTGTCATACACCGCTTATCTTTGAAGAAATACTAAAACAAGTATTTGATGCTTATTCACTGCAATTGGATTTTGAACAATATGTTCTTGTTGGCAGTACACTGCGTTCTTATTTATCATGGCTGCGAGATGCACAAAAAATAAATGTAGAATTTGACAATAATAAATTGTATTGGAAATGTATTTGATTTAGCCGTTTAGCGAATAAAATTTTTTTGATAGACAGACATGTTTTTTGCGAAGACTTTGATCTGCTACTGTGTTTTTAAATATTCTTCTATAGCGTAGGCTATCAAATATTCCATTCGTGTTGTTGCATTAGAAAAATCAACAGGCAGTAACTGACGTATTTGTTTCATTCTGTAATTAATCGTATTACGGTGTAAAAATGTTTGTTCAGCGACTGATTGTAAACTGCAGCTGTTTTCAAGGTAAATTTTCAAGGTGGCGGATAATGCGGTGTTGTGAACACGGTCATATTCTGCCAGAATGGATAAACGGATGTTGCTGAATTGGTGTAATATACGCTTGTCTTCGATAGATAACAACAGCTGATAGATTCCTAATTTTTCAAAATATAATGGAGAAACTTGTCGAACGGCTGCAATAGTAACGGCTCCGATAGCTTGTTTGTAACTTTCCGACAGTTCTGTCAATTTGGAAACACTATTGCTGATACCGATACGGCACGCTTGCGATTCGTGAAGAAAGATATTTTCAAGAATAGTCACTATATTTTCTATATTTTTACACATCGAGTCACTTATGATCAAAATATAGTAATAAAAATAAGGGAAAAAAAGATACGGTGTATTATATGTATTCATAGCATTGCGGCCTTGTAACAGTATGAGTTCCCTGCTTTCAGGGGCAATTTGCTTGTTGTGCGGTGAAAAGCAGATGATACAGTAATTTTTAACTTGCATAAAAGAGGAGCTTCCAATCTCCTCTTTGTACAGTTCTTCCCGGTCCGGTCTATGTATAAGGTTAATAAATGCTTTAGTCAGGCTTTCTTCATAATGCTGTCCCAGAACGATGCGATTTAAATAATCCTGCATGATATCGGCAATATGTATTTCCCATGGAAAAACAAATAAAGGATAATTATGAGCATTACAATACTCAATGATATCTCTGTTAATATCAGTTTCCTGTAAATAATGACCGATATTAATGAACAAACCGGCGGTATTTCGATGTATAATTTCACATATGAACTTTTTTAAATTTTTTTCGGAATTGATAATCATACCTGTAGTAATAACTAAGTTTCCGTTTCGTATGTAATTTGTTGTATGCAGATCTTCGGAGTAATATACCCAAGACACCTCTTGGCATAATCCGTGTTCTCCGCAAATCAGTTTTAGTTTATATTTATTTTTGGTCGCATTATAAAAATTTTTTAACAGTAAGGGCACTTTTATATCTCCTTTGCATACAAATTCAATAGCATGTACCGCAATATAGACATGCTGCATATTATTATTATACTTTATGTTGTTCTCAGATAACAATACAAAGTATAGTAGTGATATGTATAAAAACATATATTTTTTGGTTATAATAAATGCGGATTGTTTTTCAGATTACCTACTCCTTACTATTTGACTGCTATGAAGTAACAAGTATATTAATTTCTTGTTTTTATGTTTTTATTTTATTAAAAATAATAAAGAAAAAATATTTTTATACGATGATTGTGCTTGTAACACAAATCATTGTTTTTTTTTTGTGCTATGTATATCTTGTGATTATTGCATAATTTGATTATAATGACACCAATATTAAATAATTTTGAGTACACGGCAATGAAGCTGAAGAATCATTTGCCGTGTACTTTTTTTTGAGATAGGAGATGATGATGTAACTGTATCTAATGGGGAACAATATTATGTGTAGATTTTATCGGAGATGTATACTTTTAGTGTTTTACTTAATTAATTAAATTATGTAAATGAAAATTGACGGCGTGATTTATTTGTTTAATATAAGGAAAGGAAAAAGGGGGTATCATTGTGGGTATATTGAGTTGGGTATGTAAAAAAAGAAGTTTGTTTTTAGGCGTTTCTATGATTTTATGTATTTTTATGTTTAGTGGATGTGCCAATCATGGCGAAACTAAAAAAAATAATAAAGGTACATTATATATTGGTATGACTAACGCTCCGGATTCTTTTAATCCACTGTTTAATCCAGGCATTGCGGGACGATTTGCTATTCGTTTTATGTATGATACTTTGCTGGGTATGCCGGAACCAAATGAATTTACTCCTCAATTAGCAGAAAGTATCAATACAGAAGATAATCAAAATTTTATTATTAAATTAAATCCTAATGCAAAATGGACAGATGGACAACCGGTTACGGCACAAGATGTAGTATATACATTTAATTTAATTGCAAATCCAACCGTGGAGACAACAAAGGGTACATATATTAAAATGTTGGAAGGGTTAGATGATAAAGGACAATTAGCAGCGGGAAACCAGATTCCTGATTTAATAGCTAAAGATGAACATACAGTAGCATTTAAGACAAAAGTTCCAGTAGATCCTAACTATATTAAAAGTATGCTGGGATTTGAAGTGTATATTATCCCTAAACATGTGTTTGAAAATATACAACCCGAAACTATATCTAATTCCGAGGCAGTCAAAAATCCGATGGTTACGAGTGGCCCTTTTAAATTTGTGAAGTATGCAACTAATGATTATGTAGAGTATGCAGCTAATACTGATTATTACAAAGGAACTCCTAAACTAAAAAAAATTTTTCTTCGCATTATGAATGGTACTAATTTAGTTACAGAACTTAAGTCAGGAAATATACAAATGGCAGCTGGTGGAAGTATAGGTATTGTTCCGGTAAAAGATTTGGAGATTCTACAAAATGATAAGAAACTAGTTGTAAAAAGTGCCCCTTCTAATTCCGTCCAGTTTTTGGAAGTTAATAATAGCAATCCTATGTTTAATGTTAAATTTCGTCGTGCTATTACAATGGCGATTAATAGAGAAAAAATTATTGATCAGTTATATAAAGGAAATGCTCACATGGTGCCTACTTTATATACTTCAATTAGTCCCGTATATAATAAAAATTTGCAGCCATTGCGTTATGATCCAGTGAAGGCCAAGCAAGAACTTGCTGAATCCGGGTTTGATATATCTAAAGAATTAACCTTGCAAGTACCTTTGGGAAATGTTTTGCGTGAACAATCGGCAGACTTGATTCAACAAGATTTAAAAGGGATTGGAATCAATGTGAAACAGCAGAAGTTAGATTTTCCAACGGTACTATCTAATGGAAGAAAAGGAAATTATGAATTGATGCTCATGAGTTATGTGCCTTCTGTAGAACCAGATTACAGTGCATATTTTACTCCCGGAAATAGCAGTAATTATTCACAAACAAATGATCCAAAATTAACTGATATGTTTGTAAAAGCGTTGGCGATGACTTCTCTGACGGAACGTAGAATGGCATATAGCGCTATTCAAGAATTTTTGAATGAACAACAATTTTTGACAACTTTATGTGCTCCAGATGATATTATTGCGCAGAGTAAAGAACTTAATGGCGGTATTAAAGACTTTTGGGAAGGTTCCTTGGATGACCTGCATGAGTGGAGTCTAAAATAATATGCCATTATACAAAACAGCAATAACAGGAGATAAGACATGGATAAAAAAACGTTGGCTTTTCAGTATGTAGATATGCATAAAAAAGAAATGATACAGTTATGGGAAAAGATGGTTTGTATTGATTCTAGTATGGGAAATAAGATAGGGCAAACAGTTATAGGGCAATTGTGTCAAACTATGTTACAAAAAAATGGATTTGTTGTTAAAAAAATTCCGTATACAAAATGTGGCAGTGCCATTATTGCAGAACGTGGTAACATGAAAAATCCATTTATTTTACTCATGGGACATATGGATACGGTACTGACTACATATTTGTATGAAGGTACCCCGTTTACTATTTGCGAAGGTAAAGCGTATGGATCCGGCGTATTGGATATGAAAGGAGGACTGGTTGTATTATTTTTCCTGATTCAAGCGCTTTCGGCCATAGGATGGGATGAGATTCCAATGAAAATCATATTAGATGCAGATGAAGAATCAAATCATTTATATAGTAACGTTCATGACGTTATTATAAAGGAAGCAGCAGGTGCCTTGTGTGCATTTAATTTTGAGACAGGTTTTACTGATCACGGTTTAGTAGTACAACGAAATGGATGTCGTAATTTTTCAATAGAAGTATACGGGCGTAGTTGTCATATGGGAAATGATCCGGAAAATGGATGTAGTGCTGTTATTGAAATGGCACATAAGATTATCGAAATAGAAAAATTGACGGATCCATCAAAACATTGGTGGTTAAATACGGGAGTCATTTCAGGTGGAACAGTAGCCAATTCAAAACCAGCATATTGTAAAGCAATCATTAATTTACATTATGCGAAGCAGGAAGATTTGATTAGTGTTAGAAAATCAGTGAATACTATTTGCAACACTGTTTGGATTTCAGGAACTCGAACCGTGTGGAAAGAAGATGTTGGATATGATGTTATGAAACGAACTGACGGTAATATCCAGTTATTACGTATGGCGAAGCGTATAGCACAAGAAAACGGATTTCCTATACCTTATGGGAAACATTGTGGAGGCGGAAGCGATGCAGCATATGCCGTTATGGCCAACGTTCCTACACTATGTGCGATGGGGGTTGAAGGAGCGAGAAATCATACTAACGAAGAATGGGCCGATGTTAACAGTTTATTTATACGGACAAAACAAATCATCGCCATGATAGTCAGATTAAAAGGTGAATTTGGGACAAAATACGAAAATTCTTAATATGAATCATCAATATGAAAAGGAATTAGTTTATGAGATTGGTCATAGCAGTGTTTGTGGCACATATGAAATTTATCCTGAAGAAGGAAAGTATTCCTTTACAGAATCGGATTTTATTGCACCGGGGGATACACTTTAATACAGCGTTGGATCATTTGCCATATTATTCTGTCATAAAATAAAATTTTATGATATTAGAAATCCGTTAGTTTTGCAAGGAACATAAATTTTATTTTTACCAATGGGTTGGATAACAGGACCTATGAAAGAACAACAAGATGAGACATATATGCGGGCAAGAAATATGGAAAACACTGTATATGTATGCGGGACAGATTTAATTGGTAAGAGTCATTGGATACAGCCTGGTGATAGTTCATTAGGGGAAATTGTAGCTGGAACTGGAATGGCAGAAACAGTGTTGCTGGCGGATGTTCATAGTGAGTGGATAAGATTGGGTACGCCGCTGTTGTTGCCAAGCATCTCGCCACGTACTGATTTGTATGAAAAAGGTTCATCATTTATTCTACAGATAAAAGTTTAATTAGGTATTTTTTGAATTACTTATTAATTTATGTGTCAAGATCAAGATATATAGGGGGAATGTATTATGTTGAGAGAAGAATTACCGAGAATTATTACTAAAACGGTTCCGGGACCAAAAGCTAAGGCTATTTTGAATCGAAGGCATAAAGCTGTACCCGATGCAATTGGAACGATATATCCAACAGTTATTAAACGTGGCGAAGGAGCTATGTTTGAGGATGTAGATGGTAACTATTTTTTAGATTGGGTTGGTGGTGTCGGTGTTTTGAATATTGGATATTGTCACCCGCAAATAGTTAGTGTGGTACAAGAACAAGCTGGGAAATATTTTCATGCAATGGCTAATATTGTCACACATGAGGGATATGTTGCATTGGCTGAAAAAATTAATTCTATCGCACCTGTCCGTGGAGAGAAAAAACGTACCTTTTTTATCAATAGTGGAGCAGAAGCAGCTGAAAATGCAGTTAAAGTGGCAAAAGCATTTACTAAAAGGCCGAATATTATCGTTTTTTCAGGAGCATTTCATGGTCGCACACTGATGACTATGGCTATGACGGCTAAAAAGAAATATGCGGTTGGTATGGGACCCTTTCCAGACGGGGTGTATAGAGCAAAATTTCCATATTTGTATAGAAGACCGGATGGGTATACGGAAAAACAAGCTATATCATATTATTTAGATTCTCTTAAAGAAGTATTTATGTATTCATCACCTGCGGAATATATTGCAGCTATTGTAGTTGAACCGCTTCAAGGAGAAGGTGGATTCATTCCCGCCCCGATAGAGTGGATTAAAGCCTTGCGGACTATTTGTGATGAAAATGGTATTTTGTTAATTGCAGATGAAGTTCAAACTGGTTGGTGTCGTACTGGAAGAATGCTAGCAACCGATTATTGGAAAGAAGCAGGATGTCCGCCGGATATTATTGCAACAGCAAAATCACTGGCAGGGGGTATTCCATTGGGAGCTGTAGTTGCACGAGAAGAAATTATGCAGGCTGTGCCAAGCGGAGTTATTGGCGGAACTTTTGGAGGTAATGCCTTGGCATGTGCTGCCGCATTGGAAGTATTAAAGATTATGGAGCAAGAGCATTTGGAAGAGCGTGCTGTAAAAATAGGTAAATTGGTTACAAATCGATATCAAAAATGGATGAAAAATTTTTCTGTCGTTGGAGAATATAGAGGGTTGGGAGCTATGCTTGGTATTGAATTTGTTCATGATAAAGAAAGTAAGAAACCATATCCGGAATTAGTTGAAAATATTATTCAGGAAACCGCTCAGCATGGATTAATCATGGAGAATTGCGGTGTATATAATAATGTTATTCGTTTCTTATGTCCGCTGGTTGTTACAGACGAACAACTATGTGTTGGTTTGGATATCTTTGAGATGGCAATAAAAAAATATATATAATATACTGTGTATAAGTTATTATAAAAAGTAAGCAATAGTGATAGATTCTGTTAAACGAAAAATATCGCCTACAGGGGTTGCGGAAGAATGATTTCTCATTTTTTCACAGTCCCTTTAAAGGTTTATAGTGATACATAAAAAAGGAAAAATTTTTCTGATATAATCATTTTATAAAAAGCTGTAAATTATAAAAAAAATATAAATACAATAAATAAATAATAAAAAAGTTAAAAAATTCACAACTAACAGATATAGGTATTATTGTTTTTACAACTAAATAAATAATATAATTATAAAATATTAAGTTTTATTGAAAAAATAACGTTTAACTATTTTATAATTATAATATTTATATAACATTATAAAATATTCATTTATTGCATTATTTCACTAATTAATATATAATATAGTCATAAATGATATATCATATATAGAAATAGAATAATAAAAATACTATTATAACATTATCGATAATGTAGAACTCGTAACTCAAATGCTGAATAGTACTTTGGAGAGCAACAATCAAGTGTATCTTGGTGTTTATGGAATATATCAGGGAATTTTTTATGCAGATATTATTTTCATAAGAGATAGTTGCTTTCATAATCAAATAATTTAGATTCCCAAAGTACAAATGATAAGTTACTGTATTGAGATAAGGAGGCTCGTTATGGAACTGCAGAAATTGCATTATGAAGTAGTAAACAGTATTGCTGTTGTAACAATGGATTATCCGAAAAACTTAAATGCGATTGATGAACAAATGGCAGATGAATTGATGTATGCTGTAGAAACAGCTGAAAATGATTCCGATGTTAAGGTAGTTGTAATTAAAGGATCGCCTAAAGCATTTTCCGCGGGCGGCGATATCGGATATTTTTATCAGCTCATTAAAGCAGGCGGAAAAGTTAATATGGATGGTCTTATCGGTAAGGTCGGCAAAGTGACAGACGGAATTAAAAAAATGAGTAAAATGGTCATTGCTTCTGTTAGCGGAGCAGCTGCCGGAGCAGGTGTTAGTCTTGCTCTTACTGCGGATTTTGTAGTTTGTGCTGAAAATGCAAAATTTATTATGGCTTTTGTTAATTTAGGACTTGTTCCTGATACAGGAGGAACCTATCTGCTAGTGAAAGCGCTGGGAGAAAAACGTGCTATGGAACTTTGTGCAACTGGGCGCCCCTTACCCGCGATGGAAGCTAAAGAGCTGGGGCTGGTATATCAAGTAGTTGCTAATGAAGAATTGGATGCGGCTACTATGAAATTAGCTGAAAAGTTTGCCAATGGTCCTCTTATTTCCTATAAAAACATAAAAAAACAAATTTATGCAGCCGGATTTGAGGATTATAAACATTATTTGGATGATTGTGAAATTCCAACACAGAGTGAATGCTCGGCATCTTCTGATTTTTGCGAAGGAGTAAAAGCTTTTATGGAAAAACGGAAAGCAGTATTTGAAGGCAAATAATATATGAGATAAATAAATCAATTTTGAATTACTATATAAGAAAGGTGGTAATCCAATTGTTATCAAAAGTAGTAACTAAAGAAGAAGCGCTTAGTAAAATCCATGATGGGCAAACGATTATGTTTGGCGATTGGCACGGTGAATTTGCGGCAGATGAGATTATTGATGGAATGATTGAAAAAGGGGTAAAGGATATAGCTGCGATTGCCGTATCAGCCGGTATGCCGGATCAGGGAGTTGGCAAGCTTATTGTAGAAAAACGTATTAAAAGCCTGATTACAACACATATTGGACTTAATCCTGTAGCAGGAGAACAAATGCTTGCAGGCGAATTGGAAATTGAATTCAGTCCGCAGGGGACTTGGGCTGAACGAGTTCGGTGCGGAGGTGCGGGACTTGGAGGCTGTCTTACACCGACAGGTGTTGGAACAGAAATGGAAAAAGGCAAGCAAAAACTTATGATCAATGGGAAGGAGTACCTTCTTGAACTGCCGCTGCATGCTGATATTGCACTTGTAAAAGCAACAAAAGCAGATACGGCTGGTAATATTTCTTTTAGAATGAATTCTAGAGCTACTAATAGTACGATTGCTTATGCCGCTGATTTTGTTATTGTCGAAGTAGAAGACGTGGTAGAGGTGGGAGAACTTGGTCCAGAAGAAATTGATGTGCCAGCACCGATCATTGATATGATATATGTAAAAACCGGTGAAAAGAAACCGTTATGCCCAATGTGGCAACGCGCAAAAGCTAAGGCGGAAGCAAAGGCTAAAGCTAAAGCGGAAGGGGGCAAAAAATAATGGAAAGATTAACAGGACGGGCACTTATTGCATCTCGTTGTGCAAAGTTTTTCAAAAACGGTGATTTCGTAAATCTTGGAATCGGAGTTCCGCTGATGTGTGTGAATTATTTACCTGAAGGCGTAGACATTTGGCTTGAAGCCGAAATTGGTACTGTTGGCAGCGGAGCAGTTCCAAAATGGGAAAATGTCGATGTTGACGTAATAGATGCTGGCGGACAACCTGCGTCTATTATTAAAGGTGGCAGTGTATACGATCACGAAACTTCCTTTGCGTTTATCCGCGGTGGTCATATTGATGCAGCTGTTCTTGGTACCCTGCAGGTTGACGAAGAAGGAAATATTGCAAACTGGACTATTCCTGGTAAGTTCGTTCCTGGAATGGGTGGCGCGATGGATCTTTGTGCCGGCGTAAAAAAAATTATTGTTGCAACGGATCATTGTGAAAAAAGCGGTAAATCAAAAATTCTTAAAAAATGTACACTTCCATTGACGGGTGCAAATTGTGTGACGGATATCGTGACAGAAAAATGTTATTTTGAAGTTACTTCTAATGGTTTGCTTTTAAAAGAACTTGCTAAGGATTATACGGTTGAGGATGTTCTTGCTTGTACTGAGGCTGATGTTATTGTGCCTGATAAAATAGGTGTAATGGAATAAACGAAATATTTTAATAAAGGGGGCTGTAACAAAATGAAGTTTTTTCTTCATTTTGTTACAGCCCCCTTTTGTCATATATTATTAATATAATCAATAGCGCTTACACCGACACTTCGTATTATATTCACTGTTTTTCACGTAGAGTTAACATCCTCGTGATTAAAGATTGGTACATAGCATAGGTCTTTGTGATTTCCTCTACCGTATATTGATGATACATTGGCAGTTTTTTCAGGTAATCAAATCCTTTTTGAATAATATCTAATAATCGTTTATTTGTAATAACATAAAAGGAATACGCGTCATTATGAATATATTGCTTGTTTTTTTTGAAAAAGCAGGAAGAGTGATTTGAATAAAAAGATAAATTATATCCTTGATAATCAGTTGCTTTAACGGAAGATTTGATGACACCCATAGTAATATGGTGATTACTTTTCATTGCATTAAGGATGCTGGTATAGTGTTCTTTCCGTTCTTCCAAGGTTAAATTATATTCAATGTCTGTTAAATAAATATATCCCGTTTCAATATAACGGATGATAGACGTTGTTGGAATAATAAAGTCTACATCGACTCTGTCCAGTAGTTCTTCCCAAGTGACCTGTAGTCGTTCTACCTGCATGACCAAATCTTGTGATTGTGTTGATTCATCAATACTGTCAATGATTGAATCGAACACTTTGCGGGGGAGTAAAAATTCAATTCCATTTGCAAGGAAAAAAGAAAAATGATTAGTAGCATAAAAACCTGTACGAAATCCCATTTCATTCATGCCTAGTGATTTCATCGGCGTAATAAGACAGGGTTGATGAACAAAACTCAAAATGAATTCATCATAAATAGTTTGGACTAAATCTTTATCGGAAATACAACTGCACATGTTGATAATATCATCGGCATTGAGAGAGTATTGTATGACAAATCTGTCTTTCAGTATAATTAGATTTGTGTGTTCTAATTTTTGACTGTCATAAAACATAAAATCATAATCAAGATGTGCGTTTAACGTCCAATATAGTTCCTGCATGTACTTAACTTTTTTATCTAATTTATCAACATCTAAGCCGACACGGACCGTAATACGAGAAGCGTTAAGATGAACAGAGGTAAAATAATTCCATAATCCAATGTCTGCCAACGTGCAAAATTCACCGAATATAAGTAAATCCCCGGTGCCGTTTACTTGGTTTAATTCTTCTTGCAGTAATTTAGAAAGAAACAAGGTAGCGTTTAATTTTCCAATAACAATTTTACTAAAAAGTGAATTTTTTTCTTTTGTCTTATGTATTTGATTTCCTTTGATTGAAGATTGATATGCAGTACAGAGAAGACGCTGTATTTCAATATTTAATTGTTTTACGTCATGTATATCTGCCGATATGTTAAAGATATCATAAAAATTTTCCAGTCTATGGTTTTCCATAATTACCTTAGCAAAATAAAGGCTCATCGCTTCATTGACTTGCTCAATACATCTGCTGGAAGGTAATTTTATGCCGCTGCTCCATTTGCTGATATAAGAAATATCATATCCTACTACTTCGGCTAATACATGTAATTTTGTTTGCGTGAGTGTCACTAAATTTTTGAGTGTTAATGCATAGTTTTTTGTTGACAAGTTAACCATCCCTTCTTTAGTTTGAATTTTTATCGATATACTAACAGCAGATTGTTGTATACTCTTTTTATGGAAAAATTTCTTATTAATGTGATGTTTTTCACATATAGCATCAAAAATAAAGTGGGTTTCCATATAACAATGATGCTATATTGCTGATTATATGTTGTTTTTACATTTTTTATATACTTTTAGGATATAACTAGTTACATTCTAAACATTATCTATAAATAATGCAATGTTGATAATGTTGCATTCAATAAACAATCAACAATTTCTCTTTTATTCAACTTTGCATATTGATATACTAATAAAGCAAACATACATAACTTAAAAATAAGCAAAGCATAGACGAGACGTAAATATTTTTTAAGATAGAGTGTTGAGATAAAGGCTTCAAATGAAAACACTACGACCGTACAGCAGGGCGACCATGGTGTATTGTACATTTCAACTTGTTCAGTGTGTCAGGCGGTAAAGCTGAAATTGCGGTTGTTTGCATGCTTTTTTAGTATTCATAAATAGCCTATATATTTTACATAGTGTGATACATTGGTAGAACAACATTATTTTTGATATTCATTATATGCCATATGTGGCAGAATGCGAGGTTAGCGTAATATGGAAATATTGGTATGTGTAAAACAAGTACCAGACACGGCAGAAGTAAAAATCGATCCAGTGAAACATACCGTCATTCGTGCGGGTGTGCCTAACATCTTTAATCCGTTTGA
>JALCNL010000007.1 GCA_022649055.1 Megasphaera sp. | reverse complement strand
TCGCATACGTTATATGAGCACGCGGATTAGCAGCACGTAATTTTTCTATATTTTCTACAATACATCTTTTCCGTTTTCTATATCTCTCCTTGTCATGATCACGAATATTCAAGTTCACAATTGCCTGGGACTGATTGGAACAAATCGATTGACACCAAATATACCCTTCTTTTCCTTCTGTATGTTCCGGTGTATCTTTGCGATCAAACATATTAACAAAATCCACCGCCACCAAGGTCGGATTTACCAACACTCCTTTAGCATTCATGGGATGTGCACTGACTCCTTGAATAGTAACAGCCGCATGACCAGCATTAAAGGTTTCATATACAACTTCCCCCTCTTCACAACTGTCAATGGTATAGGCAAAATCAACAGGAAATTTAGAAAAATCTATACTTTTAGATCCGTATAAACCACATTCTTCATCAGGAACAAATGCAACATAAATATCACCGTGATACAATGAATCATCTGCAGCTAATACGGATAAAGCTGTCATGATATTGGCAATGGCAGCCTTATTGTCAGCCCCTAATACACTGGTACCATCCGTTACGATCAAATCGTTTTCCATATATTTCTGTAATTCCGGGTGTTCGGCCGCGGCCATAACAATATGGGGGTCTGAATTCAAAAGAATATCCCCGCCATCATATTCAGTTACCACATGCGGATGAATTTCCGGTGAAAGGCAAACATCAACAGTATCTACATGTGCAATAAAACCAACGGAAGAAATCTGCCGATCACATTCTTGCGGCAATCTAGCTGGTAATTTTCCCGTAAGTACACACGTAGGACTTAACGCTACATCAACAAGTCCTAGCGCAGTACATTCTTCTTGCAGCAACCGTGCCATATCCCACTGTCCTTTCGTGCTTGGTACTTGAATCCCGCCATTGGAACAACTTTGAGATGGAATACTCACATATCGAAAAAATCGTTCTGTTAATTGACATTGTATCGTGTTCATTTACATATCCCCCTCTGATTTAACTACCACATAATGGTCCCCCTGCACAGCAAAATATAAACATCTTTATATCGTAATACGGCTGTATACCATACATACCATTATATGTATGGCTTAAATTATACTTCATTATTTTATTCTATCCAATACTGTTTCGTACAATAAAAAATAAAGGTTGCCAAGATCCCATCAAAAACCGTTTCTAAAAAAGACACTGCACTCAATAACAAGTACAGTGTCTTTATAACAGCTATGGCATATATTAATCAAAAATAGGTTTGCGAATGACATCGATGATACTACCGTCACGATATTCAACAACAGCAACAATATCCTCTGGATCTTGCGACAGTTTTACTTCTTCAGGTTTTCCGACAAGACTATACGCAATATGCTGCAGTTCCTGAATTGTTTTAACGGGTAAATGAGCTACTGTCAACTTTTCCAATAAATCCTGCCGTTTAGGATTTACCGCAATACCACGGTCTGTTACGATAACATCAATACTATCCCCCGGCGTAACCACAGTCTGAACATGATCGCGTATCATAGGAAGGCGTCCCCGAATAATAGGACACATAATCACAGACATTTTAGCTCCTGCCGCAGTATCGCTATGTCCGCCCGAAGCTCCCATGCAAATATCGTTCGAGTCGGTAATAACATTGATATTAAAGTCAACATCTACTTCGGTTGCCGACAAGAATACTACATCCAAATCATTGACAATAGGACTAGAATTCCATGGGTTGGCATAGGTAGATGCAGAAATTTCAATATGGTTAGGATTGGAGGCTATAGATTCAATTGCCGGAATATCAAAAGTCTGGGCATCATATACCGCATCAAATAATCCATCATGAAGCATATCAACAAAAATACCCGTCATTCCGCCAACACCAAAACTGCCTTTAATATTTTTTTCTTTCATCTTTTCGCGCAAATACATTCCGACTGCCAAAGAAGCACCGCCGCTCCCCATCTGCATAGAAAATCCATTTTTTAAATAACCGCTTTTTTCCATAACTTCTGCTGCATACCGAGCCATTACAAGTTGTGTTGGATTTTTCGTAATGCGAATAGCCCCTGACGCAATTCCCTCCGGATCACCAATAGCATCAACCACAACAATATAATCAATCTCTGATTGCGGGATACTGCATGGAAAAACAGGTGTATCTTGTAGATTATCGGTAATGGCAACAACCTGATCGGCATATTCCGCATCAATAATAGCGTACCCCATGGACCCGAAAGCAGACTTGCCGGTGCGGCCTGTACAATTGCCGCGGCGGTCACAAGTCGGCACCCCCATAAAAGCCACATCGATATGAAGTTCTCCTGATTCGATAGCTCTAGCACGGCCACCGTGAGAACGAATAATCACAGGCTTTTTTAAAATAGAAGGATTAGCACAGATAAATTTTCCCAATGAACCCCGCAATCCACTGGATTCCAACGCAGTAATCGTACCATCTTTAATATAATCAATAAGAAAGTCATGACAAGGCGATAAGGAACTGGATGCTATCGTAATATCTTTGATACCTTTCTTTGCAATAGCGCCTACTACCAATTGCATCAAATAATCACCATTCCGCAGATGATGATGGAAAGAAATCGTCATTCCATCCTTCAATCCAGTTTTTTCAATTGCTTCCTCTATAGAGGCTAATATTTTATTCGTGTGCGGCAAGCTAATGCGTATAGTCCGGGCGGTACCGGTATGAGTCGGCAAAGCCATAAATTCACCGCCATATAAACGAAACTTTTTTATACCTCTAATCGTTTCAGGAATCTCGCGTCCAATTGCATTCTTCATCTCAAGCCCTCTTTTCTTCAATATTCACACCGGCAGCAACAGCTTGATCAATCACACGCTGCGCTCGTACAACAATTGGTTTATCAATCATCTTGCCGTCAACATTCAAAACTCCTTTATTATCCGTTAAAGAAGCGTTAAATGCATCCAGAACCTTTACTGCTTTTGCAATCTGTTTATCTGTCGGCGTATAAATACTATGTACTACAGATACTTGTTTCGGATGAATGCAGGATTTGCCGTCAAATCCCATATCTCTGCTTTTTGTAACCTCATCTTTAAACGTATCCATATCATTTATATCGGAAAACACAGTATCCAGTGCTTGAATTTCTGCATCTCTGGCAGCCATGAGAATTTGTTCTCGGCAATAATAAAGTTCAATACCATACTTTGTGCGATTCGTTTTAATATTAGCAATAAAATCTTCCGCGCCTAAGGCAATGGCCACCATTCTGGGGTGCTTACACATTTCCCTTACATTATATAATCCTTTCACACTTTCAATGGCTCCAATGATATTGATTGTGCCTTCCGGCCAATTATATTTTTTTTCTGCTTTTTCGATTGCATCGGCAACTAATTCAATTTCGCTTATATCTTCAATCTTAGGCATACGAATTAAATTTGGTTTAGCCGGTAAAATAATCTTCAAATCCTCCATCCCAAAAGGAGTTTGTGTTGGATGGTTAATACGTACTACGGTTTCTGACTGAAATTTCATAAATTTCAATGCATGGGCAACAAGATTTCGTGCCGTATCCTTTTCAGTTACAGCAATAGAATCCTCAACATCAAACATCAAACTATCTGCACCGTAAATATCCGCAGCATTAATCATTTTCGGACTGTTCCCAGGTACAAACATCATCGTTCTGCGAAGTTTATGCTTTGCCTGTTCATTATTCAGCATGATTCATCCCCCGTTCCAGTGCGCTTTCCACCCGAGCTTCCAAGGTGTAATCCCACGCTCCATTATCCTTAACATCCAAAACTATATCTTCAAATCCTGCCTCTGTAACCGTATTTTTAATAAGTTCTTTTATATGTGTTCCATATTGCCGCATCACCTTTGATTGTAGATGGATGCTAATTCCAGAACCAGGTTCACCTGCTGTTGCTGTTACTAATACATCTTGTTTTTCATCAAAACCGGCAGAAGCCGATGTCACAAGTACATTTGCCATATAAAAACTCCTCCTTCACATTGCCCTCGCACAATTCTCATTAAAATATGTGTTCTTCTTGACCGACGAATCTCCACTAGGACCTGCATTAATTATTTCTTTTGGCATAGTAGGATATTTCTCCATAAAATTCTCATAGAACATTTTCGCTAATTTCTTGGCAGTTCTGTCATAAGCATCTTTATCTTTCCACGTATCTCTGGGATTCATGATGCTCTCAGGCACATGAGAACAATACTGTGGCACATCTAAATTAAACACAGTGTCGTGCTTGTATGTAGCAGTATCCAATTCACCATTAAGTGCAGCCGTTATCATAGCGCGTGTATAAGAAAGCTTCATACGGCTTCCCGTTCCGTATGAACCGCCGATCCATCCGGTATTTACCAAATATACTTTCGTATTGTATTTTTCAATTTTTTCTCCCAACATATGGGCATACACATCGGGATGCAACGGCATAAAAGGTTCTCCAAAAAGTGTAGAAAAAGTTGGCACAGGTTCCGTAATTCCCTGCTCCGTACCTGCCACCTTAGAAGTAAAACCCGTCACAAAATGATACATTGCTGCATTTTTATCAAGCCGGGAAATAGGAGGCAGAACACCAAAACTATCTGCAGCCAAAAAAATAATGACTTTGGGAATACCACCGATACCAGGAATCGCTACATTAGGAATAAATTCTATAGGATATCCCACACGTGTATTTTCAGATAAGCTGTTATCATCATAATTCGGTTTACGCGTAATCGGATCAATAACAACATTTTCCACAAGACTACCAAAACGGATCGCATGATAAATTTCCGGCTCATTTTCAGGATTCAAATGAATACACTTTGCATAACACCCGCCTTCAAAATTAAACACTCCTGTATCAGACCAACCATGTTCATCATCTCCTATCAATATACGTTCAGGATCTGCAGAAAGCGTAGTCTTGCCCGTACCGGAAAGACCAAAAAAGATAGCCGTTTCTTTTGTCTTAGGATCCATATTGGCAGAACAATGCATTGGAAGGATATCTTCCTGCGGCATAAGATAATTCATGATAGCAAATACAGCTTTTTTTATTTCTCCAGAATACTGAGTTCCGGCAATAAGTACAAGTTTATCCTCATAATCAATAATAATGGTTGCTTCTGAATGAACCCCATCTATCAAAGGATCACACATAAAGCTGGGAGCAGCGATAATAGTAAAATCCGGATCTCCGAAATTCTCTAGTTGCGATTCTGTAGGACGTATTAAAAGATTGTGCATAAATAAATTTTGACTCGCATACTCATTTACAATACGAAACTTTTTTGTACTTTCCGGATCGGCACCGGCAAATCCATCAAATAAAAAGATATCTGTATTTTGCAGATACGCAATCATTTTTCCCTTTAACACATCAAATTTCGCTTTAGTAATAGGTCTGTTAACATTGCCCCAACAAATTTTGTCATGAATAGCAGGTGTATCAACAATGAATTTATCTTCTGAAGCACGGCCTGTAAATTTACCGGTATTAACAAATAAGGCACCTGTTTCGCTTATAATTCCCTCCCCCCTTTTAACAGCTTCTTCTGTCAAAACCGCAGGGGGTAAATTACGGTGTACAGATTTTAGATTATGCATTCCCAATTTTTCTAAACCAAATGTCTCCATCGCTGTTCCTCCTTCATAACTGATTTTCCTATAATCTACAGTTATACGTCAATTGAGTTATTATTCTTCCTATCTGTAGGATATCGCATGCTGCCTATACTGTAAAATACTGGGTTTCGATACTTATCCATAAAAAAATTTGATAGTTATTTTTAAAAAATAAAAAGACCTGATGGACACTAAATCCTTCAGATCTTTTACTTTTATTAAAATTCAAATTTTTTGACAAAGTCAATAAACACTTTTGCAATTCGCAGATTCACAACCTCCGGATGATATAACAACCAGGTCTTCCGAATAAGATCCTGCCCCTGTTCATCTTGAAGTTTATACGTATATATCTCATCCAACCCCCGAACAATCCGTGAAGGGACAATGCCATATCCTAATCCCGCTTTAATCATTTCCCGGCAGGTTGCCAGACGATCTACTTTCATGCTGACTAAAGGCGGATTATTAAAATGCTGCCGCCACCATTTATCAATACGCAATTTTATCATACCGTCCGTATCATAGTCAATACGTGGAAGGAATGGGATATCCTCTAATTGAAATACATGGCTAGATGCAATGCATATCGGTTCTTCATACAGCACTTCACGTGTAGAACATGCTCCGTAATCAGCACTGACAAACCCAATATGAATTTGCTGATTGTCTAATAATTTGCTAACATCCTGACTCCAGGTCGTAGTGACATTAAAATCAATATTAGGATACAGTTCTTTAAATTTCTTTAATACTTGGGGCATCGTAAACATAGTAAAATAACTGGATGCTCCAATAAATAATACACCGCGCATACTGGTATCCAAATTTGACACTTCTTCACGAATATGACGCATTTGCTGCATCATACTCTCTGCAACACGTGCCAGATATTCTCCCTCTGTTGTAAACGTAACTCCTTTATGTCCCCGATTCACTACAGTCACATTGAAACATTGTTCAATATGTTTTAGCCGTGCTGTCAATGCAGGTTGGGAAATGTATAAAAGCTGGGCCGTTTTTGTAATATTCTTTTCTTTATACAAAATATATAATATCTGCCAATCTCGATCATCCAATGGATATCCCTCCTTTTTCCTGTTTTGCATATCTTTATAATACTATTAAACGATACAACTGTAAAATTAAATACATACTATTCACAAAAAGCGATTATACCCAATGTACACAAATCTATATAATAAGTTAAAAATATATGCCTATCCTATCTGGTGCCCTCAATAGAATACATTATGCAAAAATTTTTAGTTTTATAATTTTTCTGACCACGGACTTTCTTCTTTTATATAATATACCACCCATAATCCATCTGCCAGTCTGTTACACAACAACACCCGTTATCACTACACTATACATGCCATTATTTCACAATATATACTCATTATCCCATTAGGATGCTCATTCGTACGGTTTTCTAATTCATTCTAACTAATAGATTATTCTAAAAAATAATGTTTACACGATGCTACAGTTTTTATCAAATCAGGTACTTTTTTAAAATACGTTTTACTCCGTTATACCTCAGAACAAGCTATCGACGGCTGTTGTAGAATTAACTAATTTTCTATATAGAACTTTATTTACGGTTTATTTCCCTTTATAAATAATCTCAAGTCTACCCTTTTATACAAAAAAACAATAAGCCATACAAGTTAAATTATCTTTTGTTTGTTAAACCAATCAAGAATAAGCGCAGCTACTTGAGAAGAGTTTTTATCATGCATCATCATATGTGTATTACCTTGAATTCCTATTTCAGGTAATTCCAGCCATTCTGCTCGATGACACACTCTCTTTAATTCTTGATAATATTTTTTTACTGCTTTATAATAACTTTCTGTATCGGGAATGGTTTTATTCCAAATAGTATATTCATCAAGAAAATCCCCCCAAATATACATCTGAGGTATATTTTTCAAAATGCTTAAATCATATGTTTGATAATCAGGCATAGACGATGGTTCAACAAAAACAATAGCCTTTACAAGTTGAGGATAATGAAGTGCTGTTTCTGCTGCAAAAGAACACCCTTGGCTATGCGCAATGAGTATGCACGGACCAACTTTTTGAACATATCGATCATATGCCTTTTGCGTCACATCATTGTTCGATGACCACCGGGGAATAGAATACATCATAAAAGTTTCAAAAGAATCGACGGGATATTGACTTCCGGGAAACGGTTTGCGTTGACAGGGATCATTACAATACGTTTTCCCAATACGAAAAGATTCCCATGCATGTTGATATGACCGGAAAACAGGTTCCGTTGTAAAAATTTCAGGATACCGTGCCCAAGATGCCCTGCCTCGTTCAACAGCATCAGAAATATATACATTATAGCCAGCACGTAGAAAAAACATCTGCCATCCTTCTCGGCCATCCGGTGTCGTTTCCCAGCATGATCCTGACAGACCTCCTCCATGCCATAATAATAAAGGATACTTAGCCGTAGGATTGGATAATTTGATATATTGCACATACATTTGTCCCGCCCAAAACTCACCATTCGGATCTACCATACGAGGTTTACCATTCTTAACCATTGAAGCAGAATATACTGGTAATCCTTTTAATGTAACACGTCTTCCTCCGACAAAAAAACTGCCGATTTCTTTAATACAAATTGTATGATCCATGTAAACACCTCGCTGCAAACATAATAAAGCAGTAAGAATTGAAAAGAGAAATTTCAATTCTTACTGCTTTACTAATAAATTAATTTCCTGCTAAAATACGCATTAAAGCAATCGCCATCGTAACGTTGGCAACACCGCCAAGCCGTGTAGATACTTGAGCAAACGGCATCAGTTCCAAACGCTTGCCTGCCGTTAAAATCGCAACATCACCCGTTCCGCCTTGTCCGCTGTGACAAGCCACTACCATAGCCGCTTCCACTGGATTCATATTTAATTTTTGACTGACAAACCATGCAGTTGCAATAAGCGAAGATACTGTTATTAAAATAACAACAAGATAGGCAGGATTGGTAAATACAGCGACAACATTCTTCCATGGAGTCATAGCAACGCCTACACCAAGCAGCAACGGTGGTGTAAAAAGAACAATAAAGCGAAATAAAGCGTGTGCACCTTGGTCCACGTAATCGGGTACAAGCCCGGCAGCTTTAAGACAAACCGCAGTCACCAGCATAACAATAGGTGCCGGTAATCCAATAACTGAATCCACCCATGTCCCGCCTATAAACAGGGAAAAAGCAAATAAAGCAACGTTAAGCATTTTCGTATTATCAATAGGTATTTTCTTTTTTTCTTCTTCGGCAATCGCCGCTGCTTTCAATATTTCATCATCACCGGTTTTTAATAAATTTCCATTCCCCGTATATTCAGGATGCTTTTGTCCTAACATATTCAATCCGCCGGAAATAACAATAGCAATAAGACTGCCTAACATAACACAAGGAAGAACAGAAGCAAAAATGGCATCTTGTTCCGTTCCCATGATGGAAGAATACCCCATCGAAAGAGGAAGTGCTCCTTCTCCCACGCCGCCGGCAAGTATAGGGATGACAATAAAGAAAAATGTATGATACCAGCCAATACCAAAAAGTATACCTGCTAAAGTGCCTACTGCCATAGCTACGATAGTACCAATGACTAAAGGTACAAACATCTTAAGGAATGCTTTTATTAATACATATCGATTCATACTGCAAATACTACCTACTACCAAGCAAGCAATATATACATATAAAAAATTAGTAGTTTTCATAAAGGTTACAATAGACGTGACGGCAAGTTTCGGAATCAAATCAGCATATACCAGATACGATGGCAAAAATGTTGCCATAATAACCGTACCGCCAACATATTTTAAAAGCGGGATACGCCCGCCCAGTTCCGCGCAAGCATATCCATAAAGCGCCAGCAGCGTCATGCCTCCGATAAGTCCAGACGGCATAAGACCTCTGTTTACTGCTAAAAACATACACACAAGCATAAATAAATAAATGCCCAAGGGGACGATATTGATTTTAATTCCAAAAAGCTTCGATTGAAATGTTGACCGCTCCAATACCCCATTCTGTGTCTCTAAATTTAACATAATCTAACCTCCTAAAAAATGAACTCTTTTCTAATAATTAATATTTACTTTGATCTATAGCCTTAGACGATATGCTTTATGAGTTTATAGTACTGTATTAAGACTATTTTGTAAAATATGGAATGTTGATACCCGTCCATAAAAATTTATAATAACTATTATGCTAATTTGTTATAAATAGGCAGTAGCTCATGATAAAATCATATCTTATCACATAAAATATTATTATGTATATACTCATATTTTATATTTCTACAATTTTTTAAGAAATAGCTGAATTTACGACAATATCAAAAAAACACAGATACATATAAGAGAATTATACACCTCCCACATATCTGCGCATTTATACTGTATCCAGAGAAAAAGGAATAATCTAACGGAATAGTATTAATCATTTTTTCACTTTTGGCATTCTTTAATAATTTTTAAGGATCTTTAATTTTGATATACTTTTTGTTGATAACAAACCAAACAATCACAAAAACACAGTAATAATATAATCCAAAAATTATCACTAAATATTTTATATATTAAAAACACAATGGGTATCGTTGTCCCTGTAAATGAGATAATCATTATTCTACTCGATGTGCTGTTTCCCCATCCTACTTTCAATATTTTCGCTTATCACCGCAGCGCACCCGGCCACGTTATCAGGCAATGCCCTTAAATCCGCAAGCGAAAGAAAATTATTACACGAACGATTCCACACTCTCATTATACAAAAAGACACGGACAAATTTAAGAAGGAAATACTTCATACACTTATCCGTGTCATTATATCGTACAGCCAAATGTTTTTAAAATTAACCGTAAGCATAGTAAAGGCCTTCATGCAACAATATATCACCGGCTTCCTGCAAATCATCTGCAAGGGTCTCTGCCTATATCACATGCATATCTTTTACTGTTTCGGTTTTTCGTTGTGTTTTTCTAAGTTGAAAAACCATTTTATTAAATTAAAAGTAACATATCAAATTTTATTTTTAACAGGTTTAAATACAACAGCAAATATGGCAAATAGCACAACTGTTCCTGCAAGGAACAGCGCACCCGCTTGATATAGCAAAGACGGGTCGACGGTACTTGCAGCTAAAACCTCTCCTTTAACAACCGGGATCAAGAAATTCAGAGGCCCCGCTAGCATATAAATATATATGCTGACGATCGCCAGCAGAATAATAGAGTGCTTCATGGAAAATTTATATAATTCGCCTTCTTCTCCTACGATGTTGGTAACAGCAGCTGCGATAGCAATAGATTGCGGAGAAATCATTTTTCCCAATCCTCCGCCGGCTAAATTAGCACCTACTCCCAAAAAACCAGATGAGCCGATTGCTTCAAACGCCGTTGTTTGCAGTTTGGCAAACAATGCATTCGCAGATGTATCAGAACCAGTGACAAAGGTACCGATCCACCCAATGATTGATGCAAATAAAGGAAATAATGCACCGCTGCCTGCCACAAAATATCCCATAGTAGTAATCATTCCCGAATTATTGCCCACGTATGCATATCCGAGAACAGAACCAATGACCACAAATGTCCATCTCAATTGCTTGCATGAACTAATAAAAATTTTTATGGCTCGAACCGGAGAAACCCTAAGCACAATACACGATACCAAAGCGGCCAATACAATTGCCGTCCCGGCAGCAGACAACCAATTTAAACTAAATATCATGGGCAACGCTCTATGCGTGGTTCCACTGATAATAGCATTATTTATTATTGGTACCGGGAACGCAATTGTTACAGTATTCAACAAGGCTAACACCGATTTCATACCCCAATCAGCAATCATAATAATCAGAATAATAAAAGGGCTCCATGCACGAATAACTTCCTTCATGTGAAGTTTTTCTTTATTTTCTTCAATAGGTACATCATTCTCAAATCGAAAAACAGTAGTCGGTTTCCAAATTTTCAAGAACAGCGTCATACAAACCAAACACGCAATAGAAGCCGTAATATCAGGCAAAACAGGTCCTAAAAAATAAGACGTAAATCCTAATACAAGCGCAAACGAACCGGAACAGACCATGATAGCCGGAAACAACTCCCATACACCTTTGATTCCGGACATAACAACAACAATATAAAAAGGAATAATAATGCCGATTAAAGGTAAAATCCAAGCTAATAGACGTGAAATATTAGCACTATCCAATCCTGTTACTTGTGCCGCAACTAAAACAGGAATTCCCAATCCACCAAAAGCTACCGGAGCCGTATTCGCTAATAACGCCAGACAAGCTGCATATCTAGCCCTAAACCCAAGACCAACAAGCATAGCTGCGGTAATCGCGACGGGAGTACCAAAACCGGCGGCGCCTTCAAGAAAAGCGCCAAAACAAAAACAAATCAATAACACTTGCAGACGACGGTCATCCGTAATAGAGGATATTGATTTTTTTATAATTTCAAACTGTCCGGTCTCAACAGTCAAATTATATAAAAATGTCGCTGCAAGTACAATCCACCCAATAGGGAAAAAACCATAAACGAAACCGTGAACTGCTGATACAACAGCTAGATTCAACGGCATGTGGAAAAACAACACTGCCAAGACGATTGCCACACCTGCTGTCATTAAACCAGCCCAATATCCCTTTACCTTGAGAATCACTAGCACTAAAAAGAAAAAAATAATCGGAATAAATGCAATTAACGCGGATAAAGCCATGTTACCCATTGGATCAAATACTTGCGTATACATAAAACATCCACCTCCTTATAATACTTTCTACTTTTATTATAAATAAACTATAGCATGTATAAAAATGTTTTTCAATTTTTATTTTTTTACACATATAACATAGATTATCACATCATCAATACTCATCAACACTAATTGCAAAAGATAAATTTTTTGTGATGTTCCTATCAAATAAAAAAACATTTATTTTATTTTTATGCATTTACACGTCCTATAAATCGTATTATTACAACTATCATCTCATAGAAAAATAATACAAATTCAATATATTTTTTGATTATCAACCAAGAATGTATGGGCAGTTAAAAAAAATTACAGAACCGCGTAGGAAATCACCCATTAGTTAAACAACCGACCTCTCCATCGAGTAGTCCATAGGAATTTCAGCTCTTTTCCGATGACCTCTACCCTTCTTGTATTTACACATTGTCTGTTCTTTATGAACATTCTTAGCAATGTGTATCCTAGAAAGTCAAACCCTGTATTGGGATATGTTTTTTCTATTTTAATTTTAGCAATAAATAATTTTGGGGTTCAGCGGATGCAATTCAACCTGCCTCATCTACAGGATTGGCTTCGCATAGTTTTTTGAGTTTTAGGTGGAGTGGCAGCCTTGTCCGCCTACGCCTGCCTTGTATGAAGTTTCTGTTCGTCAGACTGATTTGCTGCCGGCTTCCTTTCGATTCCACCTTGCGATGGACGCCCTTATCTTACGCTATGTGCTCGGCACTATTAACCTGCACTCAGGACTTTTACCCGTTAGGCTGTGCTCATGGGCACACCACATATAACATCCCCCTTGCCATATGGCAAGGGGGATGTTACTCATAGAACTCCGCACGATAAACAAACACTATCATGAATATAATAGTAAATAGAGATTTTTACTAGTTTATGCGGAATCATTGTAGCAAATGAAAATAATTATTTTTGCATATACGTATATCCAAATGCAGCAGAAGCAGACCAATTCTGCTTATAATCCATAATCCTAATCGACGAAAACCTGATTCTAACCCAAAAATTTTCATAATGGTAAACGACGAAGAAAAACTATAAAACTTTGCAATAGCACGAAAGAATTCCTTTTGCAATTCTTTTGCAGACAATTGTTTAGGCATAAAAGTTACATGCATCATGTCAAAACGACTCCAGTCATGAGTTATCATTCTATGTTCAGATACAAACTGTTGGTGTATAGGGGTCCCTGGAAAAGGAGTCAAAATAGCCGGCTGCAGTTGATAGGCATGTATATGTCGGCAAAATCGGACATTACGTCTCATATCCTCTATACTGTCATTGTCCAATCCCAATACGATGCTCGCAATTACTCTTATCTTGTACTTTTTCATTACTTGGGAACATTGCTTGATATCTATGACCTGCTGTTTTTTATGAACAGAATCCAAGGATTTTTGATTTAATGATTCAATTCCAATCAAAACCCGGTTCAAATGCGCCTGCTGCAAAAGTTGCAACAACTCTTCATCGCGGGCTAAATCAGTCCGGCCAAAAAAAAATGTTTCTTTAAAAATTAATCCTTCTGATAACATACGTCGTAATAACTGTTTAGCACGTTCTTTATTCGCAGTAAAATTATCATCTTCAAAGTTCATATATTGAAATCCTGCTTTTTTATAACCACGTAATTCTTCTATAACATTTTCAATACTGCGTTCACGATATGGATGAAACATCCGAGATGTGGTACAAAAACTGCAAGCAAAGGGACACCCGCGTGTAGTCATAACATTGGCAGAATCACAAGGTGTTTTCAATAAATGATAGTCCGGAAATGGTATAATATCCAAATTTCGAATACTGGGAGAATATACAATAGGAGTCGTTAATTTACCGGAAACCACATCGGCGATAACACGTTCACCTTCTCCAACTATGACTTGATCTGCATGACAAATCGCTTCTTCAGGACAAGAACTGGCATGTATACCTCCAATTATGACCCTTTTTCTTTGCCTTCTAAAAAAATCAGCCAGTTCATACGCCCGCAGCGCACAAGAAGTCATCGTATAAATTCCAATGATATCGGCATCGGCACAACACAATGAATAATTAACATCGTGATTTAACTCTTCATACACCTCTACGTTATATCCTTTTTCTTTTAAAATCCGTCCCAATATCAAAGGTCCCGTGATTGCGCTGGAATGTCCATAAATAGCCCCGCCAATCCGATATAACGCAGTACGTCGGATTGGGGCCGCCGGAACTATAAAAACAATTTTCATACTATCCACCTTCTTACATAAATACAGCTAACTATACAAAATAAAAATAGTAAACTTGTTTAATACTTATATTATAATCCCATATAATATAAGCGTCTAATCTATAATGTAACAAATCTCAATAGTCCAATATCATGCTGACTTGATTAGCAACACTTTTTGGGAGAAATTTTTAGAGGAGTAATTGCTTAAATTTCATAAGACTTTTATAGCTCAAACTTCCACGAATTGTTTTGTTGTTAAACCAATACACATATGCCGCAAATTCTGTTTTTATGATTTTAATTTGACTAAAAAAGATTATCCATAATATTTGTTCCCATACAACGTTATTTTCAAAAATAGTTGAACACCGATGACGACACCCACCCATGACAAGCTCTGTAACTATGACATTGACGGAACACTCATACCATACTGATTAGGACACCACACTCCGCTACATCAATATCATTTTTCTGATCACACCATTCAGAATTCGTAATCATGACATCTCTATTATCAATATCTTTCATTTAATAAAACATATGTTCTTTTATTAAGAAAATAAAAATCCCATGCCATATGACATGGGAGAAAAATTATGTTGCCAATCAATAATTAAATTTATAATCCGTCATTTACACAAAACAGTTCAAAACATAATGTATAAAAACTTAATAAAATAAATATTTATATATTAAATTCTAAGCACAAAAATTATAATCTTCGAAATAAAGTGCCGACAAGATGTCAAAATGCCAAAAAACGGATTCCCAAAAATGAGAGCCCGCATATCTACTTGGTGACCCAGTAGGGATTCGAACCCTAGACCCACAGCTTAGAAGGCTGTTGCTCTATCCAGCTGAGCTACTGAGTCAAATAAAAAATGGAGCGGGTGATGGGAATCGAACCCACATAACCAGCTTGGAAGGCTGGCGCTCTACCACTGAGCTACACCCGCATTTTTTGGTCGGAGCAGCAGGACTTGAACCTGCGACCCCCTGGTCCCAAGCCAGGTGCGCTACCAAACTGCGCTATGCCCCGCGAACAAATAATATTATATCAGTTCAATGAATTTTTGTCAATCATTTATCCGCAATTATTCGCGAATTGTTGGCATATTTCTTCCATTAAATACTTCTAACATTTCCTGACGCACCAATTGTCTAATCAGCTTTTTTTCCTTCGGATTTAATTCGTCTTCTGTAACATTGAACAAATAATTATCAAGATCAAATTCTTTAAGAAGCATCTTTGTATGGAAAATATTTTCCTGATATACATTTACATCAACCATATCGTATAATGTACGCGTTCGAGGCGCAATATAATTTTGAATGGAATTAATACGGTGATCAATAAAAAGTTTTTTGCCATTAATATCTCTCGTAAATCCGCGAACACGATAATCCAACGTTACAATATCAGAATCAAAACTATCCAAAAGATAGTTCAACGCATTCAGCGGTGAAATTTTTCCACACGTCGATACGTCAATATCGGCACGAAACGTACTGATTCCACGATATGGGTGACTTTCAGGATATGTATGAACCGTCAAATGACTTTTATCAAGATGACAAACCACATCGGCATCTTTTCCCTCAATAGGTTCCTCAGAAATGAGAATAGTAACGCTGGCCCCTTGTGGATCATAATCTTGGCTGGCAATATTTAAAATATTTGCACCAATAATAGATGCCACTTTCTTTAGTATCTCTGTCAATCTATCTGCATTATATGCATCGTCGATATATTCGATATACTGGCGTTGAGCTTCTTCCGTATTTGCGTAGCAAATATCATAAATGTTAAAGCTCAACGTTTTTGTCAAATTATTGAATCCATATAATTTAAGTTTATTTTTCTTAACTGTCATAATGTATTATCCCTCGTCAATAGATTTTAGCAGAGACCTGCATTGTTATCATATGTAATTACAATTCATATAATTGTACACCTACAAGAGTACTATTATCAATAGTACCAACAGCATATGTTCCTGTTTTACCATCACGCGGCAGAGAAATACTTCCCGGATTAACAATTAGTATTTTTTCTCTTTTTTCCAGCATCTGACAATGTGTATGTCCAAATACCACTAAAGAAGCTTGATGATTTTTCCCTAATTCAATTAATTTTTTTAATCGGTTATCATACCATTGATGTCCATGTATTACAGTAATGATAACTCCATCAACAGCAACATCCCGGCAATCCGGTTTCTGATACGCATACAAATCATTATTTCCTCGTACCGAATAAACAGGAACTCCCGCATAAGCCGCTAATATCTCTGCATCTTCACAATAATCTCCGGCATGTATCCAGCAAACAACTTCCGGAGCCTTTTTCACCATACATTCTATATTATAAACACAGCCATGACTGTCACTGACAATTCCTATCCGTCGCTGACTCATCGTAAATGCTCCACAAGCTCTCGCAGCGCTTTGCCACGGTGGCTTACCGTATTTTTTTCTTCTCCGGTCAATTCTGCCATACTTTTTCCTTTTTCAGGAAGGTAAAAAAGCGGATCATAGCCAAACCCACTAGTACCACTGTAAAAATCACGCAAAATTCCTTCACAAGTCCCCTTAGCGGTAATATAATGACCATCGGGCCAGACAAGCACTAATACGCAAACATAGCGTCCCGTACGTTTTTCAACAGGAAATCGCGCCAGTTCACGAATTAATTTTTGATTATTTTTTTCATCATCACAATCATCTCCGGCATATCGTGCCGAAAAAATACCAGGACGATCATGCAATGCATCTGCAATAATACCGGAATCATCTGCCAGACAAGGCTGTCCCGTCTTCTTCATATAATAAACAGCTTTTAGATAGGCGTTTTCTTCAAAAGAGTGTCCCGTTTCTTCCGGCTCCGCAATATCAGGAATTACCTCATGGATAGACTGTACTGCATAGCCCAGAGGCACCAGCATTGCCCGAAATTCGCGAATTTTACCTTTATTATGTGTAGCAAGTATAATTGTTTTAGTCATTTCATCCTTACCTTACTCTGCATCAGTTGAATCCTCGGTTTTTTTTGCTTTCATCCGTTCTTTATTTTCCCTAACGACTTGTGCATAATTTTTAATAATTACAATGGGGGTTTTTTGCGATGCATTCCCAAACGGATTGTCAATTAATATTTTAGCTATTTCTTTTGGATCCAACCCCCGCGAATGTCCTAAAACAGCCGAACGTTTCAAATCATTGACATCCGCTATGCAGGCTCCATAGCAATTCATCCGTTTTTTTATTTTTTCAGCTACTCCATCCGGATCTGCAGGTCCATAAACAATACATTTATCGAAAGGCGGCATCGTTCCTGTCACATCATCCGTCAGGGAAGCCTGCCGGCACAGCTTATAAAATACACCGTTCTTGCCAATAAGTTTGGCAAAAAAACCCAGGATAAAACAAAATAACGTTTTCCATTCACCTTCCAGCTCCATTGCAGCCTGCATACCATACAAACTAGCCATACTTCCCTCTGCTGGTACAAAACGCCGCATAAGGCGGGCCTGCCACGAAGGCGTCAGTTCCTCTGGCCGCGTATATCGCCGCTGCGTAATCGCTACTACACTTTCAGCTGAACAGATAATATCATCGGGACCTACAAGTGCAGAGGCATATTCAGCAATACTATCTACAATATCGTCTTTGTCTGTAAGAATTCTTGTTTTAACCGGAACCAGTTCTAATTCTGCCATAATCTATTTTTCCTCCCATATGCTTTTTAACGCATGCTGAACTTCTGAAGCCTTCAAGGTAATACGAGCCTTATGAATATACCATTCACTGCGCGCTACTACCTGATAAACTAAGTCAATAGACATATCGGGGAAAGTCCGTAAATCTTGTTTTATATTTCCATTTTTACTGATAAGTTCTACTGTCACACGAATGTGACCGCCCTTACCAGGAAGAATAATGACTGATTCCCAATAACCATCGTCACGTTCGGCTGCTTTGTTAGCCAGTTGAGAATGAACGATACACTTATCATATTGTTCATAGGGTAAAAGATGGCGTGGATAAAAATCCATAATAGTTCCCCCCTGCTTGCCAGTATTCCTGAAAGGAACTTCTGTTTCAAACACGGCTGTATCCGTCGAAATTTTCTTAAGAACAAATGGTTTACGCTTACGTGATTCAATAACAAAATGAGCATCGCCTTGTCTCCAGGCAAACAACCTGAAAAGCAAATAGAAAACTGCGCATATACCGATAAGTGCAACGATAATGTTAATCAATACATAAAATAACACAATACAGGACTCCTTTTAATTATATTTTATATTAGGCTAGAGAGACTTTTTCCACCGTAAATTCATGTGCCGGAATAAGATGCTGCGCAAGAGTTGCTCCCCGTTCAGCTTCCGCCGTAAAACATAAACGCAGGTATCCATGTTCCGGGCTTTCATTGAGAAGATGTGATTTTTTCAAAACATCTAATGTCTCCAATGCCATCTCGTGAGCTGGATCAACAAACGCCATATGTTCACCACACAGCTGTTCAAACAGCGGTTGAACAAAAGGATAATGTGTACAGCCAAGAATGGCCGTATCTACACCGGAAGCAACAATTGGCGCAGTATACTGCCGCAGCGGTTTCATTACTTCTTCCCCTGAGAGGATTCCTCGTTCCACTAAATTAGCCAATACCGGACAAGCCTGTTCAACAATCTCTATTTTCGGGTCTATCTGCGCTGCCATTTTCTTATGGCTGTGATTAGCAATCGTCAACGGAGTTGCAAAAACAGCTATTTTTTTCTTGTTGCTGGTTGCCATCGCCGTATACAATCCGCGGCTCATGCCGATCACCGGGTAATCCACTTCATGCTTTACTGTATCATAGGAAGTCGCTGTAATTGTACCACAGCCAATGGCAACCAATTTTACATTCACCTGTGTCATAAAACCCAATAAATCTCTTGTAAATTGAAAAATTTCTGATTTTGTTCGTTCTCCATACGGATTGCGTTTTGTATCACCGAGATAAACAATATTTTCATGCGGTAATAGCATATGCAGTTTATTGACGACCGTCAAACCACCTACACCGGAATCAAACACACCGATAGGTAAAGTAGTCTTATCCATTACTTCTCCTCCATTATTGGGCTCGTTTCTTATCTTCTTCAAATAAAGCCTGTAATCCGGCCAGCCGTTTCATGTCGAGGCGTGCAACTTTACCGGTATCTTTATAGGCAAACACATTCTGCGACGTTCCTACAGCCAAAAGTTCTCCATCTTTATCACGGCGAATACGATATGAATATACCATCTGCGCCCGGGATAATTTGATGAGACTTGTTTCAATAGCAATAACATCGTCAAAATAAATAGGTCTAATGTATTCACAGGAAACATTTTTGATAGGATAGGATATTCCTTCTTCCAATAGCTCCAGTAAATCAATGCCCGCTTTACGCATATATTCCACTCGCCCGCACTCAAACCAGCGGATGTGATTAGAATGATGTACAATCCCCATCATATCGGTTTCATAATAACGTACTTTTTCTAAAACTGTAACCATAATCTAAGACTCCTATTTACAAAAATCCACATTGTCTTTATTGTACGATGTGGTATGAAATTTGTCAAAAAAAAGGACAAAAAAGAAGGACATTTCCAACAGTTGCAGCTGTTGGAAATGTCTCGTTTTCATGACCTTCTCTTGCAGAAAGGCAGAATACGATTTGTCTTTTCCCAATGTTCCGGTTTAATATATGCTCCAGCAAAATGCATGGCTGCAGCTAAGACGGCTGCATCATCAAGCCAGCCGACTCCTGCAATTACATCCGGAACAAAATCAAAAGGAAGAATAACATATCCGATGGCGCCCATAAGAATTAATTTCATGAATTTTGGGGTATCTTCATCCTGCATACAATAAAAAATAGTAAGCAGTTTAGGCAGAAAATGCACCTTCTTACCAGTTGTTTTTAAAAATAAAATAAATTTTCCCGGTGTATAAAAACGAGCGAAAAAAGACAATAATTTAATCATGGGAATCCGCCTTCTTAGTGTCCGTTAATAATCGGTGTTTTTGCGTCTTCAACAGCCGCTTTCACTTGTTCTTCCGTTGTTTTCGGAGCTTCTGCCTCTGCTTGGACTGCATCCTTTTTAGCAGCCGCATCCATTTTTGCTTCTTGTTCTTCTATCACTTCGTCGGCCAGCGTACTACGATGGCATACATTATTCAATGCTTCTTGCCCTTTTTCTTTTATATCCATAAAAATATCCTTTGCGGCATTGCCCCATTTTTTCATGAAGTCTACCGTTTCATCTCCCAGCGGAATATTCTGCAAAGGATTATCCCGAAGCTTATCTACTTGATCCTTAGCTTTTTCTTTCCAGTCACCCATCATAGCAATATACGGTCCCATATCACTTGGCATTCCATCTTTAAGCCAACGTTGTGTTACACGCCCCAAGCTGTATGTAATCCCAACAGCAATAGGAATTTGAATAGCACTGATGGGAATAAGCGTTGTCAAAAAATTTCCGGCCATCCGGCTGCAAGTTGCACCAATAAAAGCAATGACAGCACGTTCTGATAACTTAATGCCGTATACCCGGGCGATCCTGCTTACAAGATACACTTCATTGGCCATAAGAGCCGCTGTTCCCAAAAGCGGGGCTACTACGATAACACCCGCACGGGCTGCTGCCCAGCGGCATAAGGTTTCCACCTTCAAGTCGTCATCACTTGTTGCTTCGTCCATGGTGCGAATGACTTCAAGTGAATCTGCTGGCATTGTTTCATCACTCAATACATTTTCCTTGTTTTCAGCCGACAATTTCATCTGTGCCAATTCTTCGCGAAGCTTATCTATTTCCGTCTGCATCTGTTCCATTTTCGCAATGGCTTCTTCTGTCATCATTACCACCTCATTCGGTTAATAGTATATAACACAATAATAAAAAATAACTATATGAATATATTCTCCCAAAAAGGTTAAATATCCTCTTTTTTCTTCAATTTTTCTTATGTTTTACCAACTCGTCAATCCTCCGTCGACAGGGAGAGCCACAGCAGTGATAAAAGAAGCATTATCTCCCAATAAAAATACAGCTGCTTTGGCAATTTCCTCTGGTTCCGCAATACGATACAACGGATATAGTTCTTTCATAGATTCAATCGATACCTCTGGATTTTTCTGCAATTGTCGATCCAGCATGGGCGTTGCCACATCTCCGGGACATACACAATTAACTCGCACTCCATGCGGTGCTGCTTCAAGTGCCAAGGATTTTGTAAAAGCCACGACAGCTCCTTTGGTAGCGCAATAAACTGTGCATCCCACATTTCCCTGCAGCCCAGCATCAGAACCCAACGTAACAATACTTCCCTTATTTTTTTTTAAATGCGGCAATGCATACCTGCACAACGAAATAGTACCAAATACATTAATTGTAAATAAACGAAACACATCTTCCGGCACTGTTTCTTCCAACAACTGTTCTTCATAAATACCTGCCGAAGTAATCAATCCGTCCATACGGCCAAAGTAAGCAATGGTTTTATCTACCATAGAACAGCATTCCTCATCACGCGCAACATCGCCTTGTATATATATTGCCCGTCCTGGTAGCACGGACAGCATATGAAGAGCTTTTTCTCCCTGTGTCGTACTGCGTCCATTTATCGCTACACACCAGCCGCACTTAAGCAGCTCTGCTGCGCACGCCAGACCAATACCTGATGTACCGCCACTAATAAGAGCTACCTTTTCTTTCATACGCGCCTCCTTATTACACCACTCCTAAATAATTCAAAGCTAATTTACCAATAAGTACACTTGTAACAACCAGCATAACTATGCGAATAAAAGACGAGCCTTTAGTGATTGCCAAACGTGCTCCAAAGTAGGCACCCAAAAACAAAGATACTGCCATAGCAATGCCATACCCATACAATACTTTATCCCAAAAAACAAAAAGCACAAATGAAGTAATATTACTCATCATGTTAAGCATCTTGGCATTTCCTGCTGCAACGACAAAATCAAAACCTGTCATAACAAAGCCAACAATGAGAAATGTCCCGGTTCCCGGACCGATAAACCCATCATAAATACCAATAGCAAATGCGATCAAACACCACAACAATATTTTTTTTCTTGTCTCTCCCTGATAGGTACTTATACTCCCCCAATCACGTTTAGTCATAACAAACACAGCAGTAGCAACAAGTGCACAAATAATGATGGGTTTAAGAATTTCCGCTGATAAATGGAGCATACATACAGATCCGATACCCGCACCAATAAAAGTAAACGGAAGTAATTTTTTAACAAAATGCATATCCACTTTACCAGCCCGCCAAAACTGATACGAGCTCATTAAAATACCAAACGTCGCAGAAAATTTATTTGTCCCCAACGCATAATGGGGCGGTAATCCTGCAGTTAAAAGAACCGGCAGGGAAATAAGGCCGCCACCGCCGGCAATGGAATCTATAAACCCTGACAAAAAACCTCCGCACATAACAAATAACAGTGTACCCAAAGAAAAATCCCCACCAAATGCTTCCACAAAACATCCCCCTTATTGCATTAATTCTGAAGCGAAGACGATATCTACCCCTTCATCATGCAATTCATCAATCATTTCTGCAATCGCTTCTGCCGTATTAGGCCGGCAATGTCCGATAACAATACAGCTGCCATTATTCACAGCAATGTGTCCGGCCTGACGAATGCGTTTTTTTACAGATTCCACATCTGCATCATTATCAAGGAATAAGGAATTGCGTCCAGTCGCTATTCCCATCGACGCTGCCGTCTGTGCCCCAATGGAGGCACTGTTTGTACGACTGTCAAGGTATATAAGTCCTCGTTGTTTCATAACCTCCATTACAGCCTTCATAACACGGCTGTCTGCCGTCGCTCCTGATCCCTGATGGTTATTCATGCCGATTGCATGAGGCACCTGATCCAAAAGTTCATTTACTGTCGTTTTAATTTTGCTGTCGCTCATATGGGTACCGATATATACAGTTTCTGAAGAAGGAACATTCAATGGCTGCATCGGCATGTGGACAAAAATTTGTCTTCCCGCCGCATATCCCAGATTCGCACTCAACGTAGTATATGGTTTATACGGCATCACGGCATAGGTAAGAGGAATGGAAAGAGTATTCAATGTATATATAACATCGGTCCGTGAACCGCAATCATCAATAACAATGGCCAATCGGCCTTTAATGGTATTCGGATGTGTCTGCGGACTACTGCTGTTATCCGTTTTATCCTCTGAACTTTTTTTCACAATTCCCGATTTTGATCCAGCAATAACGGTTTTAATTTTTTCTATAATACCTACTGAGGTCCCCGGCGCCGTTACATACAGTTTTTCAACAACAAGATATAACTGTTCCTTATCCAGCATATCGAAAAGAGCGATATCATATTCTGTAACTTCAGTACCGTTGAAATTTGTTTTTCCCACATTATATAAAACAGCTTTATCACCGCTTATAGCTAATTCTTTTTCTAAAGAACTGCGGGAAAATGTTTCTTTCGGTATTACCTGCATGCGGTTTGTCGTCCAAAAAATTTTGCCATGTGTCGCCCGGCGGTTCTCTTCACGCTTAGCCGTATCAATAACAGTTATAGCCGCGCCCTGTGACTTCATCCATGTATCTACTGCATCTTGAAGTTCTTTGGACGCCTCCGTATAATCCATATTTTTTCCAGAAGCCCTGCCTCCTTCAATCTGTGTCATCTTTTCATCGGCCACATGTTTTGAAGAGCTGGTATCGTTTATATTCCAATATGCGCCCACACACAATGCTATCATAAGAAATAAAATAGACAATGGTTTTATGAGAGTTTCTTTCCTGCACACAGATGTTGAAGAAGTACGCTTTTGTGGTTGACGTCTGGATTTTCGTTCCATAAGTTACTCCTTTATAATAAAACCGGAGTTGCGAATAACTGTCTGCTATTCAATACTCCGGTTGTAAAATCATATATTATGCCCGGGTATCGGAACATTCCGCAAAGCCCATATTGGCAACATGCGCTGCTTCTTCAAGCTGCAGCATCTGTAAAACTTGTTTACCGACAATTTGTGCCCCATAGCGATGACATGCTACACTAGCTTGAGACATATGCCGCAATTCTTCTGGATTGGTCATAAGTTCAGATACGGTTGAAACCAACTCTTCCGAATGTTTCACCCAGCGAGCACATCCTTTTTTCTGCATATACGTAGCATTTGCCTCTTCCTGACCTGGAATCGGACTGTATAAAACCATCGGAATTTGAACGGTAGCTGCCTCCGTACAAGTAAGTGCTCCCGGTTTAGTAACAAGCAGCGTTGCCTGAACCATCAAGGAAGAAATACGGTTTGTATAGCCATATACATATACAGTATGTCGTAATTCACTGCGCATTTGAGACACTTGATCGTACAAATCCGCATTATATCCAGCAACGACAGTAAAACTATCCACGTTGTCAAGTTGATCAAGAAGCGCCAATGATTGTTTAATGGACCCCATGCCAAGACCACCGCCCATAATCAGTATATTACGTTCCCGCTTACGACTTGTTTCCAATTGCCACCGTTCCTGTTGAAACGTATTGCGAATTGGGATTCCTGATACAATAATTTTCTGTCGATCAATGCGCTGGTGAATAAGCAGGTCTTTAATTTGTGAAGCCGCAACACAATATAAATCCATCTGCTGATATATCCAAAACTGATGGATAGCAAAATCTGTAATGACCGCTACAAGTGGAATATCAATGCGATGCTGTCGTTTTAAAAGAGCCGCCGCAGCAGCTGGAAACGGGTGTGTAAATACAATAATGTCCGGTTTTCTTTCCGTAATAACACGCATCATACGCCGTTTCAAGCCCCATGCTACCATGGTCTTTACCATCATTCCCTTTTTGTATCCTTGCGAAGAGTAATACATCAAATCATACAACATAGGAAATACATCCAAGATTTTTATGTACGTTTCCTTAACCAAATTATCAATGGAAAGAAAATCATTGGATAAAAAGTCCACATGCTCTACTTCACATTGTCCGGGAACCTGTCTTAAATATTCTTCTATTGCTCGTGCTGCCTGCGTATGTCCAGCACCAATTGATGCTGACAGAATAAGCACCTTTTTCTTTTTCATCCTGTTTCCCTCTTTTGACAAGACTTATGAAACAATTGGATATATTACTATGTTACGACAAAATCCAAGAAAAGAAAAGGGCCGTATTAAGATGCGGCCCTTAGTACATTACAAAAGCTTATTTTTTATTAACCATATCTTTCAACTGTTTACCAGCTTTAAATGCCGGAGTCTTGGAAGCTTTGATTTTGATTGGCTTGTTGTTCTGGGGATTGCGACCTTCACGAGCTTTACGCTGGCGTACTTCGAAAGTACCAAAGCCGATAATTTGTACTTTGTCACCTTTATTCAAGGTTTCGCTGATGGAAGCAAACACAGCTTTTACAGCCTTTTCAGCGTCTTTCTTTGTCAAATCGGACTTCTGTGCAACACTAGCAATCAATTCTGTTTTGTTCATAACAAATCCTCCTTTTTTCTGTTACATCTATAAATTCGCTGCTAAATGAATTCCGTCCCTATACGGTGGAACTACGCCCTTCGATTTCCTTTGCTTCCTTCCAGAAATCATTCAATTCCAGCAGGGTGAACATCTGCCAGGATTTACCGCTTTCCTTAACTTTATCTTCCACGTAAGAAAATCTACGACGGAATTTGCTGTTAGCACGATGTAACGCACATTCCGGCTCTATACAATGCCGCCGAAATAAATTGACCAACACAAACAAGACATCACCTGCTACTTCTTCGATATGGGTCGGATTTTTCTCCTGCAGAGCATCTTTCAGCTCCTGCACTTCTTCTTGTACTTTATCCCAAACCTGGTCAGTTACTTCCCACTCAAAACCTACCTTGGCAGATTTCTCTTGAAGTTTATATGTTTCAAGTAAAGAAGGCATTCCTTTTACCACACCGTCAAGAAGATGTTGATGCTGCTGTCGTTGTTCTCCTTGCTTTAATCTATCCCAGTTTACCATACTCTTACCTATGTTTTCAAGCTTTTTCTTATCGAAAACATGCGGATGTCGTCTAATCATTTTATCGGTAACATCTTTCACGACATCCTGTGCACTAAATAGGCCTTTCTCTTCAGCCAATCGGCAGTGAAATGCAATCTGATACAGTATATCTCCCATTTCTTCCCGAATACCCAGCATATCGTCCATATCCACCGCATCCAGCATTTCGTACACTTCCTCCAGTAAGTAACGTCGCAGCGTACGATGTGTTTGTGCTCTGTCCCACGGACATCCATGATCATCACTCCGCAGCTCTGCCATAACATCGAGCAGGGGCTGCATATCAAACGGCAATCCTATATCAATCGGACTTCCTGTTTCGATAGCTATAGCAATGCCCGGATTCACCTGCCGAACCTGTTCATCCAATTGTTTTGCTACAGGATCGGCAGCCGCATCGACAGTAATATATAATACTTCATGTTGCTGTGCCCATTGCAGCAGCATGGAAACGGCTTCCTGGCAGAGAACTTCCTGTCCAGCAATCACCCGCACACATGGTAATCTTTTATATGTAATGTTTTCTTTTTCCAAAAAGTCCATAATATGGGGATAATGGTTACTCACAAATACAATCTCTGCCTGCTGCATCTTCCGGTACGCAGAAAGGCTAATGGACTCATCAGGGAACATGCCTACTGATATAAGTCGAATATTTCTCATAGTATCCTCCAAAAACGATTTGTTAATGATGCAGTTTCCCCATTATTTGATTCAATTTTTCCCCTGCGATTGGTATTTTCTGCACATCGTCAGGAGTCACCGCATGTACTAGCAGCAAACCCGCTAAATAGATGATAATCGCTGTCAATATGGCTGCCGTAGTAGCCACTGTATTACCTAACAGAAAAACCAGTGCATGATATACAAACCACGCCGTAACGCCTGTCAACGCCGATGCCGCAAGTAATTTTCCCATATATTTCCATTGTATGACATAGTGCGCGTATCGATATGCAAAATAAAGATTCAGTACCGTCGCCATTGCCAAATCTGCATTGGTCGCCCATGCCGCCCCCACTTCACCCAACCATGGAATCGCAGTCAAATGCCAGCTCAAAACGATTTTCAGCAATGCTGCTACCACCATATTATATAAAGGAATCGCTGTATGTCCCATTCCTTGTAAAAGTCCGCTGGTAACTTGCTGTACCCCGACAAGCAGGACAGACAAGGATAATACACAAATAGCCGGCCCTGCCAGCGGCGTTGCATATAGCATTTGAGAAATAGGTACAGCCAGCACCGCCATGCCAAACGTTGCCGGCATCGTAATAAGATTAGCAATACGCATCGCTGTATTCGTACGCTGCAGTACGATATCCATGCGACTGGCGGCATATGCCGCTGATACAGCAGGAACAAGACTCGTTGCTAGTGCCATCGTCAAAATAGCCGGAAGCTGCACGATACCGTTAGCCATGCCCGTCAAATACCCGAAAAGAGCCGTTGCCTGATGTACAGTATACCCCGCAGCCTCCAAGCGCTGCGGTACAATGAACAAATCAATACTAGCCACAGCAGGCAGCAGCATATTAGCTGCCGCAACCGGTACGGCAAGAATAATAAGACGTTTGATAACAGCCCCGGGAGAACTTTGCACAAACTTCCCGGTATCACAAGGCTGCTGTTTTTTTGTATACCGGTAATAAATCCAAACAATAGCGGTCAAACCGGCTATCGCACCCGGAACAGCGCCAAAAGTCGCTCCGGCAGCTGCTTTTTCAAGCCCGTAAGGCAGAAAAAAACTTGCCAGCGCCAGCATAGCACACACTCGCACAAACTGATCGAGCATTTGGGAAATAGCTGTCGGAGTCATAAGCTGCAACCCTTGAAAATAACCACGGAAACAACACGTTATAATCGACACGGTAAGAGCCGGTGCCAATACGAAAAGCGGCAAATAGGCCCGTTCATCTCGCACCAAACCGCAAGTGATAAGGAAGTTTGCACCTAAGGCTAATCCCAGTCCGCATAGTACAGCAATAATCAATGTAAAAACCAAGGTAATATGAAACACCCGCTTGGTACCACTATAGTTTCCCCTTGCCGCCTGTTCGGCAATCATAATGGAAACAGCAATCGGAATCCCCGCTCCGGCAATACTAAGCAGCAATATGTACATAGGATACGCCATTTGGTAAAGACCTATCCCTTCCCCGCCTAAAAGCCGGGAAAGAAGGATACGATTGACGCCGCCTAATATTTTAACCACAATACCGGCAAAAGTCAGTATCATAGCTCCGCGTAAAAATGAGCTCTTAGTCAAGCCGATTCCCCTTTCTTAGCCTAACAATCGACTGAAATAAATATTCAAGAAAAGACAATATATCTGTGATTCCCTTCGTAGAAACACGCAATGTAACGGATGAATCTGGAACTATCCGAAAACGTTTACACAGCGCATCTTCTAGTCGTGCCAACGGCGGCATTTCCGCAATACTCCGCCATTTTAACTCTAACCAATCTTTTTTCTCTGCAATAAGGATAAGTCCGATTTCTTTCCCCATTAATCGAATTTGTGTCGCCCGCAATAAGGTTTCCACCGGCAGGGTAGGTTTACCGTATCGGTCAATGATTTCTTGTCGCAAATCAGTAAATTCCTTCTGAGTTCGAAGCATCGCCATCCGCTGGTACATTTCAACTTTCTGGCCGCCGTTTTGAATGTAGGCGTCATCGATAAAGGCATCAATATGAATATCCATGACCGTTTTAGGCTGCGAAATTTCTCCGATCTGTCCATTTTCGTTCTGGGCTTTGGCAATGGCCTCTTCCAACATATGACAATACATGGCAAACCCTACGCTTGCTATATTTCCATGCTGTTCCCGACCTAATAAATTTCCGGCTCCGCGGATTTCTAAATCCCGCATAGCTATTTTAAATCCAGAACCCAGTTCTGTAAACTCCTTGATAGCCTGTAATCGCTTTTCAGCCACTTCCGAAAGAATTTTATCCTTGCGGTACAAGAAGTAGGCATATGCCATACGATGACTGCGTCCTACACGCCCACGCATCTGATATAGTTGTGACAACCCGAAATGATCCGCATCATAAATAATAATGGTATTGGCATTCGCCACATCAAGACCATTTTCAACTAAACTCGAACACAACAACACATCATACTGTCCTTCGTAAAAATCAAACATAACTTGTTCAAGCATGGCACCACTCATTTGTCCATGCGCAATTCCAATTGTAATATCCGGCAATAATGCTTGAAGCTCCTCCTTCATACGCTCAATAGTGGCCACTCGATTATAGACAAAAAATACCTGTCCACCTCGTCTTTTTTCCCGCATTATCGCATCATGAACAAGGTGGGCATCATATTCAACGACATATGTCTGTACAGGAAAACGATCTGTCGGCGGTGTTTCAATAACGCACATTTGGCGCACTCCGACCAAAGACATATGTAAGGTTCGCGGAATAGGTGTTGCACTCAACGTCAACACATCGATATGAGCTGCCCACGATTTCCATTTTTCTTTTTGTGCTACACCGAATCGCTGTTCTTCATCGACAACAAGAAGTCCAAGATTTTTAAAGCGGACCTTTTTGTTCAATAAACTGTGCGTACCAATCAATACATCAATTTCCCCAGTCCACACATTCGCTAAAATATCTTTTTTCTCTTTAGCCGAACGGAACCGGTTCAATACTTCACAACGTGCCCCGAAATTACGAAATCGTTCTGTAAAGGTTTGAAAATGCTGCTGAGCCAACACCGTTGTGGGTACAAGCACTGCAACCTGCTTGCCGCCCATCACAGCCTTAAATACAGCCCGCATGGCTACTTCCGTTTTACCAAAGCCGACATCTCCACATACCAAACAATCCATCGGATACGGCTGTTCCATGCTCTTTTTTATCTCTACAACCGCTTTGAGCTGATCTTCGGTTTCTTCATATGGAAATGCCTCTTCAAACTCTTTTTGCCATGGTGAATCGGGTGGATATGCAAATCCCGCAACAATTTCCCGCTGTGCATAAATAGCTACCAGCTTTTCCGCTAAATCAGTAATTGATTTTTGGGCCTTACTGCGGGTCTTTTGCCAGTCATTCCCCCCCATCGTATGAAGTTTCGGGGCTTCGCCCTCATTGCCTATATACCGCTGCAATAGATTGATTTGATCGGTCGGAACATATAATGTATCTTTCCCAGCATAGTGAATTTCCAAATAATCTTTATGAACATCATCCATTTCAATGGTTTTGATTCCCACATACTTACCAATGCCGTGTACTTCGTGAACGACATAATCTCCCACTTTGAGATCCGTAAAATAATTGATTTCTTCACCCTTTTGCACATGATGGCGCAATCGGTGTTTCTGCATGCCATATATATCGCGTTCGGAAAGCATAACCAGTCTGGCATAGGGCAATTCAAATCCGTTGCGTATCTCACCATCGGCAATATAAACAGCTGCCGGAATCAACTCCTGCTCCCCCTCATAAAACACAGGTTCTATGTCGTTCTGCCGAAGCCAGCTGGATAATGAATCACTGCGCTGTTTACTGCTAATAACAAAAATAACAGAATTTTTATTTTCTCGCCAATGATCCAACTCATCTTTTAATAAAACAAACTGTTTTTGAAAACTTGCCATTGTCTTTGCAGTAAAACTGGACGACTCATCAATAAACATATCCGGCACAGACTGTGCTAAAAGAGACAAAATAATCTGTACACAGTCTCTGGTCTCGCCAGCAAATTTTTTCCAAGGACAAAGCCATTTTTTGTAATCATCCGATTCCTTTACAACTTTTTTCAATGCTTCGCGAGTCCGATTCGGTTCATCCCATATAATAATACCATTATCCATATAATCCAGAATCGTCGATTTAAATATACCCGCTTCCGTTCCTAAAGACACCGGCAATATACGGATTTCTGCAACCTGTCGGACAGATTTCTGCGTATTGGCATCAAAAAAACGAAGACTATCAATCTCGTCTCCAAAAAATTCTATACGCACGGCTGATTCCTGATTTATAGCATAAATGTCCAAAATATCCCCACGGACCGAAAAATGACCGCGACGATCCACCATATCCACTCGCTCGTAGCCACCGTTTACAAGATGTTGAAGCAATGCATCGCGATCGCATTCCGTTTGTACCCGCAGTTCGACAGCTGCATCATCAATAACCTGAGGAGTCACAACGTACTGCGCTGCTTCTTCCGCTGTAGCAACCACAACATCTGGACGCTGCTGGCGCAAACCACTCAACACCTCCATCTGTCTGGCAGCTCGCTCCATACTTTTAGCCGTTGTTGAAAAAACAGCTCTGTCCACGAGCGGAAAATCAAGCGTTTTCAAAGCAGGTGCAAAAAACTGCAAATCAGAAATCCAGGAAACCTGCTGCTCTTTTGTCGGCACAACAATAACGGCCTTTTTCCCCGACATAGCCAATGTCATGCCGGTAAAAGCGACCTTTGCAGAACCTCCGAGACCATATATGCTATGGCATCCGGTAATAGTAAAAAGCTTACGCGAAGAAGTCAGATTTGTATCCTCACACATTCTTTGATATAACATATCATTCATATTCAAATTACCTCACAGCAAAGGGGGCTTTAGATACGCTAAAGCCCTCCACTGCCAGTCATTCGGCAGTCATTTTTTATTTGTTGTATCATTATAACACACATCACACGCTAACGCTAATAGAAAGATATTTTTCAAAATGAATTGCATATAATAGAAAAAACTTTTATAATTAATAATGTTTGATAAACTGAGTGAGGTGTATTATGTCCTTAATAGAAGAAATTAACAAACGTCGTACCTTTGCTATCATCTCTCACCCAGATGCCGGCAAAACGACTTTAACTGAAAAACTGCTGCTCTACGGCGGTGCCATTCATCTGGCCGGTTCCGTCAAAGCAAGAAAAACAACAAAACACGCCGTATCGGACTGGATGGAAATTGAAAAACAACGTGGTATCTCGGTTACCAGCTCAGTCTTGCAATTTGATTATGCAGGTCACCACATCAATATTTTAGATACCCCGGGTCATCAGGACTTCAGTGAAGATACCTACCGCACACTGATGGCCGCCGATAGCGCCGTCATGCTTATTGACGTAGCTAAAGGCGTAGAAGCACAAACAAAAAAACTGTTTCGTGTTTGTAAAGAACGGGGCATCCCCATTTTTACTTTTGTCAATAAAATCGACCACTTTGGCCGCAATCCGTTTGACCTTATGGATGAGATAGAAAGTCTTCTTGGCATTCACGCCTATCCTATGAATTGGCCCATCGGCCTCAATGGCAGTTATCAAGGAATTTACGACCGCGAAACAGCCACTATCGAATTATTTGAAAAAGATACCTCCCACGGCCAGCACAAATTGGCCTCCACAAAGGGATCTGCTGACGACCCTGTTTTCCGTGAACTCCTGGAAGAAGACGTACACCAATCGCTGATCGATGATATATCTCTTCTCGACGAAGCCGGCGATACGTTTGATTTCGAAAAAGTAAAAAACGGTCAGCTTACCCCTATGTTCTTCGGTTCCGCCATGACCAACTTTGGCGTCAAGCCATTTTTGGAAAAGTTTCTAAAAATGGCCCCCCAGCCGCAGCCGCGTAAAACGTTAGAAGATATAATCGATCCTGCCTCCGAAGAATTTACATCATTTGTTTTTAAAATCCAGGCCAACATGAATCCCCAGCATCATGACCGTATCGTATTCATGCGCATTTGTTCAGGAAAATTTGAAAAAGGTATGACCGTTAATCATCGTCAAAGCGGGAAGACCATACGTCTTATGCAGCCTCAGCAATTTTTAGCCACAGAACGCACTATTATAGATGATGCCTACCCCGGTGATATTATCGGAGTCTTCGACAATGGTACCATGGGCGTCGGGGATACGTTGTATACGGGAAAAAAGAAAGTTACTTTTGCTGACTTTCCCGTATTCCCACCGGAATTATTTGCCCGCATTCGTGCGAAAGATACAATGAAGCGCAAACAATTTTTGAAGGGGATGACGCAACTGGCCCAAGAAGGTGCTGTGCAAATTTTTGAAAATTTAGGTTCTATGGAAAGTTACATTGTCGGTGCCGTTGGTGAGCTGCAGTTTGACGTATTGGAATACCGGCTCAAACATGAATATGGTGTAGAGTTGGAAATGAATCGTCTTCCTTTCTCTGTTGCCCGCTGGATTCAAGATAACGGCCACGATTACAAAGAAATGAAAAACATTGACAGTGCTATGATTGTTAAAGATAATAAGCAGCGTCTGGTTCTCCTTATTTCCAATGAATGGCAGACAAACTGGATCATTGAACGAAATCCCGGATTTACCTTCTGCACTACTCCTGATAATTTAAAACGGGAAGACGAAGAATAATCGTCTTCTTTATACACGATTCCCCTTTTCCTGCCAGTCAAGAAAAGGGGATTTTTTTATACATCATGACTTTTACGATCTTGATCAATTTTAGACTCTACAGCCTTTGCCAAAGCCGTTGTTTTGCGGCGGCGATTCCAATACCATAGCCCGCCGTACACAATTACTACAGCAATCGTCACTATCGTAAGCCGCATAGCATGTTCTTCATAGTTAACAACATCATGCCCCAAAATAACTTCTATCGCCACAGAGGGCAGTTTTCCAATCAAGCAGCCGATAACATAATCCCGATAGCTAATACTGCTCAGCGCCCCTAATGCCGTTACTAGGCCGTTAGGAGCATACGGTACCGCCCGGGCAGCGATCATCGCCTTTAAGGTACTGTAACGATCAAGCTTACTGAGCATTTTACTTTTCTTGATAAGTGTTTCCGCACTTTTACGAAACAGTGTCCGCATAAAGAAAAAACTGATAATAACACCAATCGTTTCTCCCAGCCAAGACACCAGTGTACCGACATAGATACCAAACAACACGCCATTTGCTGTCGAAATAAAAATAGAAGGCAAGAATCCTACAATGTTAATCACAATATCAATAATCATGCTGACCAGCATCGCCCATATGCCAAAAGACCGAAGATACGCTATAGTACCATGCATATTGCCGCTGACAGACAATTCCCATACGGTACTGTAAAAATCGGGAATCGCTGCATATATACCAGCAAGCACCAGCAATAACCCTATAAAGAAAATTGCTTTGATATGGTTTTCGTTAAGCTTCCTTTTATGAATTGACATGACATATCTCTCTTTCATGAGTCATATATGCTATCGTATTTTAGTTTCCCGCATATCCATCACTCGATCGCGTTTAATCTTAGATAAATACATGGATCCGCTAATAATACACACACCACCGGCTACAGATAAAATCGTCATGATTTCACCAAAAACAAAAAATCCCCATACAGCGTTAAAAAATACACCTGTATACTGAATAAAGCTTACCACAATCGGATCTGTCCAGGCATAGGCATTGGTCATCCAAATTTGAGCCAATACAGATATAACTCCCATTGCTAAAATATACAGCCATTCGATGCCCTGGGGTCCTATATAATCATTTCCCATCAGGATAGCTCCGGAAATAGTGGCACAAATCAAAAAATAAAAAACAACTTCATATTGATGATGACCGCCGCCATTCGTCAATTTGCTGATTGTCGTATACACCGCTGCCGACAATACGGCCTGCGCCAATGCAAAAAGTGCATAGGAATTAAACGTGCTGTAATTCCAAGGATGCAGGATCAGGCTGGCACCCATAACAATCATAGCCATCGGGATCATCGCTTTTTTAGGTAAAATATCATGCAGAAAAACAGCCGCAAAAATAACGACGAAGAAAGCAGACAGCTGCGACAAAATAGATACATCCCCCAGCGGCATTCCCGACAAAGCATAAAACAAGCAAATCATGCCCATGCCACCTAAAACACCGCGCATAATAAGCGTCGGCACATCCCGGTGTGATAAATGCACATGCTGATAACGCATTAATCCCACAATGATAACAGAGCTGATCAATCCACGAAAAAAAGCTATTTCTCCAATAGGCAACGTAAAACTCAATTCTTTGACGAAAACGTTTAAAATACTGAAGGCCAACGCCGATATAAGCGCCATGATGACCCCTTTATTCATATAATCCCCTCTTTATTTTTATACCTGCTCTACATGTGTTCGGCATGTATCGCATCTACAAAAGACAAAACAGCTTGTCTCATTTCTTCCTTTTCAATCGTATCGGCAAAACGAACAGGCTTCATTTCCAATTCAGCCAGTGCCTTGGGCAGATATATGCCGGTACATGACGCAATGGTTTCCAACATATCAAAAGGATTATCCTTCTGTCCCAATGCCAATGCGTCACAAATGACCGGTGGAAATTTATATGGATGAGCTGTCGCCATAATAACCGTATGCCGCTGTGCCAGACCTTGTTTCCGGCGATTCAGGTAAACACCGTAAGCAACTGCCGTATGCGGATCAAGAAGATATCCAAAATCATTATAGACATGGTTGATTACCGCTCGGGTTTCATCATCATCGATCCAACCGCCGGAAAATTCTTCACGTAAAGACTTTAATTCTTCGGCACTGACAGCCATCTTGCCAGTTTTTTGCAAATCTTTTTCCCAAGCCGCCACCTTGGCACTATCCTCACCGGCAACATAGAAAAGAAAGCGTTCAAAATTACTGGAAAGCAAAATATCCATAGACGGACTGGCCGTTGTAAAAAATTTGCGTTTCATATCATATACACCGGTTTCAAAGAAATCGGCCAGTACCTTATTTTCATTGGATGCACAAATAAACTGTGCAACAGGTATTCCCATCTTTTTAGCAAAATATCCTGCCAGAATATTGCCAAAATTACCCGTCGGCACAACAACATCAAATGCTTCACCTTCTTCAATACAGCCAGAATCAACCAACGACACATAGGTTGACACATAATAAACGATCTGCGGTAGAAGACGTCCAATATTAATGGAATTCGCACTAGAGAAAAGAACTCCCTTTTCATTGGCATATGCATTGACTTCTTCATTAGTAAACACACGTTTCAGGAAACTTTGTGCGTCATCAAAATTACCATGAATAGCCGCTACGTTTACATTGTTTCCTTCCTGTTTCTGCATTTGCTGTTTTTGCATCGGACTCACGCCCAGGCTTGGATAAAAGACCATGATATTTGTACCTTCAACATCTTTGAATCCTTCCAGCGCTGCTTTTCCGGTATCCCCGCTGGTTGCCGTAAGTATTAAAATTTCTCGTTCTTCTTTTTCTTGCTTTTTAGCTGCTGTAAGTAAATAAGGAAATAGAGATAATGCCAAATCTTTAAATGCCAGCGTACGGCCATGGAACAATTCGGTAATACTTAATGCTGTATCTATAGAATGGAGCGGTACGATGCGGTTGTCTGCAAAATTCACATCATTATAAGCATTCCCTATCATCGTCTTACGTTCTTCATCGGTAAAATTAGTAAAGAAATAAGATAACACGACTTCAGCAATTTCTTGGTACTTCTTATTCTTCAAATCGGTGTACGACAAGACTCCTTCGGGAAATACTGACGGTACATATAACCCGCCATCCTGTGCCAAGCCGTGTAATAATGCGTACGACGGAGAAACCTTTTCAGATGAACGTGTGCTCCTAAAATTCATAGTAGTAAAATCCTCCTTTGTTTACACATAGTTTAGAATACGTGTACATTTTATTATAACAAATACAGGAAAAATGGCAACATACTTATCATCATACATCCCTATTATCTGCATCATAAATATAGCCGTATATCGAAATAATCTCTGATGCACGAAAAAGGCAGATTCCGAAGAATCTGCCGATATAGCCATACTTTACCGAAATCATGTGAATACTAATGTTTGCCGGCCCGGTTAAAGACTGCACCGCAAATCATAATCACTGCAAAGATAATTAAATATCCAGCCATGGATTTGCTGTGAGCATAAAAAGCCGCAACGACCATAAATAGACAACAGCAAATAGCGAAAAACGGCATAACATAACGGCGTATACTACCTAAATCCTTTTCTTTGCGCATCATTTGAACAAAGATAGGAATATACATCGCATAAATAGTGACAATCGGAAGTTCACTGCTGTCAAAGCTGAACCAGCCAAACCAGGGAACTTTCACTAAATTGGCCCCGTAAAAATATAAAAGCCATAAAGCTGCCAGCCCTAATCCCATAACACAAGCATTTACCGGCATATCAGTACGTGTATCGACTTGCTTAAACGTCGCCGGGTTAGGTCCCATATTCCGCGCCGCCAATGCATACAGGCCTCGGACACATCCCATCATAAGGCCATTCAAGGTACCCAGACAGGAAATAACGACAAAAACAAACAAAACAGTGCCACCAATATTGGAAAAAACAGACATGAAAGCGATTTTCGCCCCTTGTTCCCCATTTTTCATCATAACGGCATTTTCCACAGTTCCTGCAAGACCTATATAATACAATACATATGTCAATACAATAAATAAGGTGCCAAAGGTCAGTGCCTTAGGCAGATTTTTCTTAGCATCTTTCAATTCAGAATTGATGCTTGTTGCAATAATCCATCCTTCATATGCAAAAGATGTAGCCACAACAGCCGTAAATAAAGGATGCTGCGAACTAGTCGTCGTCACTGCGGCCTGTGAAAAGTTTTCCACGAGAATACCACTGTGGAGACCCGCAATTGTTCCCAGCACAGCCATCAAAAACAGTGGAATAAGTTTGATTACTGTCGTCGAAACTTGAAATTTACCAGCAATCTTAGGTGATAACGTGTTCATGCAAAATACGGCAATCAAGAAAAATGCCGCCAGTGTCATTGTTTCTCCACCAACGATATCCCAGCCCATGAGAACACCAAAATATCGGGCCGACACCCACGCCAATACAGAAGTCAAGGTAGGAAAATAAATAACTGCGAAAAACCAACCGATAAAATACCCATACTTCGTACCGACCATATCTTCGGCATAGTCGACTACACCATTTACTTTTTCATGACGCGTCGCCAAAGTTGCAAATACATAAGCGCAAACGACCATAATAATGCCACCGATAATCCAGGAAAGAATCCCTTCTCCTAGATCTCCACCCGTCGCCTGCAAAATCTTTTCTGCCTTAAAAAATACGCCGCTGCCTATAACAATACCGATAACCATCGCAACAGCTGTAGCCAGTCCGTATTTTTTCTGCAGCCCCTTCTCTTCCATAAAAACCACCTCCGTATAATTAAATGTGATGCATATCTATCGAAGAAGCTTGTAATGCTCCATATTATAGCATATTTATTTGTTAAAATCATTACATTTAACAAAATTTATGAAATTAATTTTTAAAATGTAAAAATACGAAAAGAACGTTACATATATTTCAGTAACGTTCTTTTCGTATTAAACCACTTGAAATAAATAAAATTTCAGATAATTTGTTTCCGGTACATTCCAAAGAATGGGATGATCGGGAGATTGCTGCCGCGCCTCTATCTGCCGCAGCGATACTCCGGCATCGGCAGCGGCTTCATGCAGCGTCCGCCGAAATAAATCTTCTCTCATAAAATGAGAACAAGAACACGTGGCCAAATACCCGCCTCTCGGCAGCAAGCGCATTGCTTTTAAATTGATTTCTTTATAACCGCGCATCGCATTATGCACGGTATGTCCCGATTTTGTAAACGCCGGCGGATCCAGAATAATAAAATCGTAAAGATGATTCTTTTCTTCTACCAGTCGTGTCAAAAGATCAAAGACATTTGCCTGCTGTACCGTAACAACAGCTTCCATACCATTTCTTCGAACATTTTCTTCCGTCATGCGAACCGCGTCCTCCGATACATCAACAGCCGTGACAACGGCTGCACCTCCTCGGGCTGCATTTAAAGCAAAGGCTCCCGTATGGGTAAAACAATCCAGTACATGACGACCGGCTGCAAGTTTTCCCACAGCCTTGCGATTATATTTCTGGTCAAGAAAAAATCCTGTCTTTTGACCATTTTCCACATCTACTTCATACAAAATTCCGTTTTCATCAATCGTCGTAACCGGCATTCCTGATGCAGACACCGATGGTGACGTATACCAGCCTTTATACTGTTCCATCCCATCTAATTCCCGCACCTTTACATCGTTCCGTTCGTAAATCCCCCGTATGGTTTCTCCCATTGCCGCCATGCCTTCCAGCAAGGCTTTGAATATAATGGATTTTATTTGATCCATGCCATAACATAAAGTCTGTACGACTAATATATCATTATACCGATCCACTGTCAGTCCCGGCATTTGATCGGCATCACCGAAAATAAGACGGCAACAAGAAAAATCAACCGTACCCATGACAGCACGCCGATACTCCAGTGCATACTGCACGCGCCGCTGCCAAAATGCTTCATCAAAACGATCATTGGCATTTGTCGACAGAATTCGTACACGAATTTTAGAAATATCATTAGCAAAGCCAGTTCCCAGATAACGCCCCTTTTCACTGAAAACATCAACAATATCTCCTGTTTTGTACTCCCCTTCCACATGGGTAACTTCTTCCCCATAAACCCACGGATGACCGCCTTTGGCAGCTTTTTCCCCTTTACGGGTCAAATACAATTTTGCATAACTTCTCATAATTCTCCTTCAACCGTTTCTGGAACCGTATATATGCCTTACAAAATGTAATGACTCAAATCAACATTCTGTACTACATCATTCAATTTGTTTGTAACAAACGCACTATTGATAACGATATGTGTATCATCGACATCAGGAGCTTCATATGCTACATCCTCTAAAATTTTTTCTAAAATCGTATGAAGACGGCGGGCTCCGATATTTTCTGTTTCTAAGTTAACTTTATAAGCAAATTCGGCAATTGTATCGATACCATCCTCCGTAAATTCCAACTCGATTCCCTCTGTCGAAAGCAATGCGATATACTGTTTTACCAACGATTGATCAGGTTCCGTAAGAATTTTCCGAAAATCTTCTACCGTAAGCGACTGCAGTTCAACCCGAATAGGGAACCGCCCCTGTAATTCCGGGATTAAATCAGATGGTTTCGACACATGGAATGCCCCGGCTGCTATGAACAGGATATGATCGGTCTTAACCGGACCATATTTGGTATTGACCGTTGCGCCTTCCACGATCGGCAGGATATCTCTCTGCACCCCTTCTCGAGATACATCGGGTCCGTTGTTGCGTCCTTTTTCGGCAATTTTATCAAATTCATCAATAAAAACAATTCCTGCCTGCTCCGTAGCTTCAATCGCCTTATCAACAATGACATCCATATCCAAACACTTTTCCAGTTCTTCTTCCTTGAAAATTTCACGTGCTTTGCTGACTGTCATTCTCTTTTTCTTTTTCTTTTTAGGCATAATACTGCCAAGCATTTCCTGAAAATTATTTGTTAATTCTTCCGTGGAATTTCCTGTCAAAATGCCTTGGATTGCTTTATCTTGTTCTGCGACCTCTATTTCAATTTCCCGGTCATCCATTTTATGTGCACAAATTTCTTCATACATTTTCTGCCGGCGATCAGGTTGCACACTTTCTAATTGTTTTGGTGTTTCTTCACTTTTCTTTTCTTCGCCCTTTTTTTCTTCCTCATTTCCAAAAATAATATCCATGGGATTGCGCAGTTTTTCTTCTGTTGTTTTTTTCGGCCAAAAAACCTGCAGAATCCGTTTATTCGCTTCTTCCTCTGCCTTTACCTTATATGTTTGGCTTTCTTGTTCTTCCACCATACGGATAGCATTAGCTACCAAGTCTCGAATAATCTGTTCTACATCACGTCCTACATAACCTACTTCCGTATACTTTGTTGCTTCCACCTTAATAAACGGAGCCCCTACAAGGCGTGCCAACCGTCTGGCAATCTCTGTCTTACCTACACCAGTCGGTCCGATAAGGAGAATATTTTTAGGAATAATTTCTTCCTGCATATCTTCGCTCAGATGCTTGCGGCGCCAGCGATTACGCAATGCAATTGCTACAGACTTTTTTGCTTCCCCTTGGCCGACAATATATTTATCAAGTTCCGCAACAATTTGTTTTGGTGTTAATTCCATGTCGTACATATACTGTTCCTCTTTTCTTAAATTTCTTCTACAATAACATGATGATTCGTATATACGCAGATATCAGCTGCAATATGCAATGACTTTTCGGCAATTTCCCGTGCTGATAAATCAGTATTCTGCATGAGTGCCCGCGCCGATGCCAATGCATAATTGCCGCCGGAACCAATAGCCAAGATCCCGTCATCTGGTTCGATAACCTCTCCATTACCGGATATAAGCAGAATACGTTGGTTATCTGCTACAAGCAATAATGCTTCCAGTTTATGCAGTATCTTGTCTGAACGCCAATCTTTAGCCAGTTCTACCGCACTGCGTACAAGATTCCCATTATGTTCATTCAATTTTTCTTCAAAATGATCAAATAATGTAAACGCATCGGCAACAGAACCAGCAAATCCGCTGACAATTTTGCCATGATAGAGGCGGCGCACCTTCTGTGCTGTCTGCTTCATAATAACCGAATTACCCATAGTAACCTGGCCATCACCGGCAATCGCGGTCTTACCGCTCTTCTGTACAGCCACGATGGTCGTAGCATGAAATTCTGTATCCATCTATATCTTCTCCTTTACAGCATCTATTTCTTCCAGTGCCCGTTGGGCCAAAAGTGCATTTTTTTCTTTTTTCTTCATGCGTTTTTTTATACCCAGAGGTTCCATAATTCCAAAGTTTATATTCATCGGTTGAAAATGGTCATTAGGGCCGGTAGAAATATATTGACTCAATCCGCCGATAGCTGTACGCTTCGAAAAAACAATATTCTCTTTATCTGACAAAAAACGAACGGCGTTGATTCCTGCCAACAATCCCATCGCCGCCGATTCCAAATACCCTTCCACTCCCGTTAACTGTCCTGCAAAAAAAAGTTTTGGATTATGGCGGTACTGCAGCGTCGCATGCAACAGTTCCGGTGAATTGATATAGGAATTGCGGTGCATAACGCCATAACGGATGAATTCAGCATGTTCCAGCCCCGGTATCATGGAGAACACTCTTTTTTGTTCTCCCCATTTCAGATGTGTCTGAAACCCGACCATGTTGTATAAGGTAGCACTGCCATTATCCTGACGGAGCTGCACCACAGCATAGGGAATGGTATCCGTACCGGGAAGTTCGAGCCCTACGGGTTTCATAGGTCCAAAACGCAGCGTATCGATACCGCGGGCAGCCATGATTTCTACCGGCATACATCCTTCAAATACGGCATCGTTTTTTTCAAATTCTTTAAGTTCCGTACATTCGGCAGTAGTCAAAGCCTGCCAAAATGCTTTATATTCTTCTTCCGTAAACGGGCAGTTGAGATAATCGGCTCCGCCTTTTCCATAGCGGGCTGCCCGATATACCTTCGTCATATCCAAAGAATCGACCGAAACAATCGGCGCCGCCGCATCATGAAAATGAAAATAATCGGCACCCGTCATCGTACGGATCGTTTCAGCCAAACCCTCGCTAGTAAGAGGTCCTGTCGCAATGATACACACCTGATCCTCGGGAATTTTCGTTATCTCCTCATGCCGTACGGTAACCAGCGGATGATTTTTCAGCCGCTCCGTAACCATCTGGCTGAAAGGAACACGATCCACTGCCAGTGCGCCTCCCGCCGG